>JBCAXI010000023.1:0-16247 GCA_038534175.1 Planctomycetota bacterium
CGGTCTGGGCGTTCCGCGTCTTCTCGGTAGGCGGGCTCGGTCCGCCTGGGTTTAGGCCGCATGGGTTGAGGCCGCCGAGGGTCGGTTCGCTGAGGACGTGCTTTGGACGAGCGACTGCTCCATCTTTACAACCAGGAGCTGCAGCACCTGAGGGAGATGGGCTCCGAGTTCGCTCGGCAGTACCCGATCATCGCCAGCCGCCTGGGCATGGAGAACCTCGAGGTCGCCGACCCGTACGTCGAGCGGCTGCTCGAGGGCTACGCGTTCATGGCGGCGCGGGTGCAGCTGCAGCTCAACCGCGAGTTTCCGCGGTTCACCGAGCACCTTCTGTCGGCCGTGTCGCCGCAGTACACCTCGCCGCTGCCCTCGATGGCGATCGTCCGGTTCGATCCGATGCGGAGCGACGGCTCGCTGGTGAGCGGGCCGAGGATCGATCGCGGCACGATGCTGACAAGCGGCCCGGTGGCGGGCTCGAACACGCGCGTGGGCTACCGCACGGGCCACGACGTGCGGCTGTGGCCGATCGAGATCGGTGAGGTGAGTTACGACGGACGCGGGCTCGGCTCGCTCGCGATCGAGGGCCTCGGGCCCGCGCGGGCATCGCTGCGCCTGCGGCTCAAGGCGTTCGCCAACACAACGTTCGACAAGATCGAGATTGAGGATCTGGACCTGCACCTGCGCGGCGGCTGGGTCGCCGCGGGGCTATACGAGCAGCTGTTCACTCGCGTGACGGGCGTGCTGGTGCACAGCACGGCGAGGCCCTCGACCAAGCACGCGCTGCTCGGGCCCGAGACCGTGCAAACGCTCGGGTACGAGCCCGAGCAGGCGCTCATCCCGCTGGGACGGGCCGAGTACGAGGGGTATCGGCTGCTGCGTGAGTACTTCGCGATGCCCGAGCGGTTCATGTTCGCGAGGTTGGCGGGCATCGGCGACGCGCTGCGTCGGTGCGAGGGCGACACGGTGGACGTGTCGATTCTGTTTGACAAGGCCGAGGGTGAGCTGGAGGGGGCCGCGACGGAGGAGCATCTGTCGCTGCACTGCACGCCGTGCGTGAATCTGTTCGAGCGTCGGATCGATCGGTTCGAGATCAAGCCCGAGGACGCCGAGCACCATCTGATTCCGGATCGCGCCGCGCCGCTGGACTTCGAGATCTATAGCGTCATGGAGATGACGGGCTACGGCACGCGCGGCAAGGTGAAGGAGGTTGAGTTCCAGCCCTTCTACTCGTCGCGTGGTCGATGGAGCGGGCGCGAGGAGGCGTACTACAGCCTTCGGCGGACGCCGCGGCTGGCGACGGAGGCCGAGCGTCAGGGGCGTCGTCGTGTGACGAGCTACGCGGGGAGCGACGTGTGGGTGTCGCTGGTGGACGCTGAGCAGGCGCCGCTGCCGGTGGACATCCGTCAGCTGGGCGGGCGGGCCTGGTGCACGAACCGCGACCTGCCGATTCGAATGCCGTTGAACACGGGCAAGACGGACTTCAGCCCGGACCTCGGGGTTCCGGTGTCGAGCGTGCGTTGTCTGGGCACGCCCACGCCCCCGAAGGCGGCGATGCCCGAGGGCGAGCACGCGTGGCGCCTCATCAGTCACCTCATGCCCAACTACTTCAGCATCCTGGACACGGAGGGCGCGAAGCGATCGGAGCACGCGACGACGGGAGCGCCCGGCGGCTTCCCGCAGGATGGCGAGACGTTCACGACGCTGGAGGCGGGCGAGGCGCTGCGTGAGATCCTGGCGTTGTACGGCGAGACGTCGCGGGCCGAGGTGAAGGCGCAGATCGAGGGCGTCCGCGCGGTATCAAGCGAGCCGATCGTGCGCCGCATCGGACGCTCGGGCCCGGTGTCGTTCGCGCGGGGGCTGCAGGTGCGTGTGCTGGTGGACGAGCGCCAGTTCGAGGGCGCGGGCGCGTTTGTGCTCGGCAGCGTCCTGGAGCGCGTGATGGCGATGCACGCGACGATCAACACGTTCACGGAGACGGTGCTGGCGAGCGAGACGCGCGGCGATGTGAAGCGTTGGCCGCACCGACGCGGCTCGCGGGCGGTGCTGTAGCGATGGCGCCGATTCCGAAGGACGAGCTCGAGCGGCGTCGCGAGGAGGTCACGGCCGATCGCCTGGAGCAGATCCGGGCGGTGGAGGAGGTGCCCTGGCGGTATCGGTTTTATCAGCTGCTTCGCTTGACCGAGACGATCTGGCCGGACCAGCCACGGCTGGGCGAGTCGGTCCGCGCGACGCGCGAGTCGGTGCGGATCGGGCAGGAGCCGATGGTGGTGTTCGCGCCGTCGACGGTGGCGTCGGTGACTTGGACGACCGAGGCGCAAGCGCGTGCGCTCAAAGAGGGGGAATCCGACGAGCTGGTGGATGGCGCCGCGCCGCGCGACCTGCCCGATATTCCCGAGGACGATCCGCGTCGGATTCCCGGCCCGCCGGGCATGCTGTCGATCACGAACTACGCGTTCGGGCTGCTGGGTCCGAACGGCCCGATGCCGCTGCACTTCACGGAGTATGTGCGCGATCGGGAGATGAACCACCGCGACACGACGATGCGCGCGTTCGTGGACGTGTTCCACCATCGCATGTCGTGCCTGCTGTATCGGGCGTGGGCGTCGAGCCGGGCCGAGGTGAGCCGCGATCGCGCGTGGGACGACCCGTTCACGCGGTACCTCGGGTCGCTGGCGGGGATCGGGACGCCGTCGCTGCGCGAGCGTGACTCGACGCTGGACGACGCGAAGCGGTTCCACGTGGGCGTGCTGTGCAAGGCGGCGCGGGGCCCGGTGGGGCTCTCGTCGCTGCTGAGCGACGAGTTCGAGGCGCCGGTGCGGGTGCAAGAGTTCGTGGGCCGATGGGTAAAGGCGCCCCCGGAGTCGACGACGCGATTGGGGATGGATCCCGCGAGCGGTATCCTGGGGCAGACGGCGTTCGTCGGCGAGCGTTTCTGGGATTGCCAGCAGACGTTCCGCGTGGTCCTCGGGCCGATGGATATCAAGACGTTCGTCTCGATGCTGCCTGGGACACTGGGCATGCGTCGGCTTCGTGACTGGGTGCGGCTGTACAACGGGCGTCTGCTGCGTTGCGAGGCCCAGCTGGTGCTAAAGAAGGAGGACGTGCCTCCGCTGCGGCTCGGGAGTGGTCCCGGCGTGGGCGCGCGACTGGGGTGGACCACGTGGCTCCGATCGAAGGAGCCGGAGCACGACGCCGACGAAGCGATCTTCGTCGTCGAGGCCTGACTGACCAAGGCCCAAGACCCATCGAGGAGGCCGAGCATGGCCGAGATCCCGCGCGCGAATCTGTTCGGCAAACTCAACGAGGTCGGCTACAAGGCGATCGAGGCGGCCACCGTCTTCTGCAAGATGCGGGGCAATCGGTACGTCGAGCTGGTGCACTGGATCCATCAGATCCTGCAGCTGCAAGACACCGACCTGCACGCGATCATCAAGGCGTTCAACCTGAATCCGTCGGCGCTGGCCAAGGACATCACCGACGCGCTCGATCGGCTGCCCCGCGGGGCCTCCTCGATCAGCGACCTCTCGACCGACATCGACGAGGCGGTCGAGCGGGCGTGGGTGTACGCGACGCTGCTCTACAAGGAGCCGCAGGTCCGCACCGGCTACCTCATGGTCGGGATCAGCAAGACGCCGAGCCTGCGGCGCGTGCTCGAGTCGATCAGCGCCGAGTTCGCCAAGGTCGAGACCGACACGCTCGTCAACCGATTCGCCGAGTGCGTCGAGGGCTCGATCGAGAACAGCCTCGTCGCCCAGGACGGCTCGGCGATGGGCGGGTCGACCGGCGGCGGCGCGGCGCCCGGTGAGGCCTCGGGCGCCATGGCCCCGGCGCAGATGGGCCAGAACGAGGCGCTCGAGCGCTTCTGCAAGGACATGACCGAGGAGGCCCGGTCGGGCAAGATCGACCCCATCGTCGGACGCGATGAGGAGACCCGCCAGCTCGTCGACATCCTCATGCGTCGGCGCCAGAACAACCCGGTGCTGGTCGGCGAGGCCGGTGTGGGCAAGACGGCCTGCGTCGAGGGCTTCGCCCACCGCATCGTCGAGGGCGACGTCCCGCCGCCGCTGCAGGACGTCAAGCTGCTCGAGCTGGACGTGAGCGCGCTGCAGGCGGGCGCGTCGATGAAGGGCGAGTTTGAGGAGCGCCTCAAGCAAGTGATCGAAGAGGTTCAAAGCTCGACCGAGCCGATCATCCTGTTCATCGACGAGGTGCATCGCCTGATCGGCGCCGGCGGACAGGCCGGCACGGGCGACGCGGCCCAGCTCATGAAGCCGGCGCTCGCTCGCGGCACGCTCCGCACCATCGCCGCCACGACCTGGGCCGAGTACAAGAAGCACATCGAGAAGGACCCCGCGCTCACGCGCCGCTTCCAGACCATCCAGGTCGACGAGCCGGACGAGCACCGTGCCATCCTCATGATGCGCCGCGTTGCGGGCATCTTCGAGAAGCACCATCAGGTGCAGATTCTCGACGAGGCGATCGAGTCGGCCGTCAAGCTGAGCCATCGGTACATCCCCGCGCGTCAGCTGCCGGACAAGGCGGTCAGCCTGCTCGACACGGCGTGCGCGCGCGTCGCGATCGGGCAGCACGCGGTGCCCGCGCAGGTCGACGACTCGCGCAAGCGCATCGATGGGCTCGAGTACGAGCTGAACATCCTTAACAAGGAAGAAGCCGTGGGCATGGTCCACGGGGACCGCATCGGTGCTGTCGAGACCTCGATCGCCGAAGAGAAGGAGCGCCTCGCGAGTCTCGAGTCGGCGTGGACCCAGGAGCGCGACCTGGTGCACCAGATTCTCGAGATCCGTGGCAAGCTGCGCGGGCCAACGGGCGCCGAGCGGGTCGAGGGCACGGGCACCGAGACCGAGGAGAAGGCCGCCGAGGCGGTGAAGGAGGAGCCCGAGGGCACGCTGTCGGACGCGGACCGCGCCACGCTCAAGACCGATCTCGAGAAGTTGCAGACCGAGCTCGAGACGCTGCAGGGTGAGAGCCCGCTGATTCTGCCGAGCTGCGACGAGAACGCGGTCGCGGCGGTCGTGGCGGACTGGACCGGCATCCCCGTCGGGCGCATGGTCAAGAACGAGGTGCAGGCGGTGCTGCAGCTGGCGGACACGCTCAACGATCGCGTGATCGGTCAGCGCCACGGGCTCGAGATGATCGCGCGGCGCATCCAGACGGCGCGCGCCAAGCTCGACGCACCCAACAAGCCGATCGGCGTCTTCATGCTCGTCGGCCCATCGGGCGTGGGCAAGACCGAGACGGCGCTCGCGCTAGCAGAGTCGCTCTATGGCGGCGAGCAAAACGTCGTCACGATCAACATGTCCGAGTTCCAGGAGGCGCACACGGTCTCGACGCTGAAGGGCGCGCCTCCCGGATACGTCGGCTATGGCGAGGGCGGCATCCTGACCGAGGCCGTGCGCCGCAAGCCGTACTCGGTGGTGCTGCTCGACGAGGTGGAGAAGGCGCACAGCGACGTGCACGAGATCTTCTTCCAGGTGTTCGACAAGGGCCAGATGGAGGACGGCGAGGGCCGCCTGATCGACTTCAAGAACACGCTCATTCTGCTCACGAGCAACGTGGGCACCGAGCTGATCGCGAGCATGTGCGAGGATCCCGAGCTGATGCCCGAGCCCGACGCGCTCGCGCAGGCCGTGCGTGAGCCGCTGCTGCAGGTCTTCCCGCCGGCGCTGCTCGGGCGTCTCGTGGTGATCCCGTACTACCCGCTGTCGCCCGAGACGCTGGGAGAGATCACCAAGCTGCAGCTCAACCGCGTGAAGCGGCGCGTGGAGTCGGGGCACGACGTGCCGTTCGAGTACACCGACGGGGCGGTCGAGCTCATCGTGAAGCGCTGCACCGAGGTGGAGTCGGGCGGGCGCATGATCGACGCGATTCTGACCAACACGATGCTGCCGCGGATGAGCGAGGCGTTCCTGCGCGGGCTCGTCGAGGGCAGGCCCGTCGAGCGGGTGCTCGTGGACGTGGACGGGGACGAGTTCAACTACGCGTTCAAATGATCCGATGAGAGCGCAGGTTCGAGGCGGGTGTGTTGGGTTTGAAAGGAGTGTCTCATGCCACTGAAAGATCGAAACAAGACCAAGGCGCTCGACGCGTGCGCGGCCGCGCTCGGCATCGAAGACGACAAGGCCAAGAAGATCCTTGAAGACGCGATCAAGGACTACATGGACGACGACAACGATGACGAGTTCTACAGCAAGGGCGTCGATGCCTGCAAGAAGGCTCGTATCAACGGCATGAACGCCGACAGGGTGCAGAAGGCGCTCAAGCGAGGACGCGCGATCAAGTGATGGGTTCAGGGGCCTGAGCACGCGTCTTGGGTGACGGAGCTCTCGGCGCAGGTGTTCTGCCTAGGCCGCTCGCGTCGACACCGATTGAGGGGATCGCCATGCCCGCCAAGCTCAAGTTGAAGGTCAACCCGAAGAAGGCCGCCGAGACGCTCGGCTTCAAGGACAAGAAGAAGGCCGAGGACGCCTTCAAGAAGCTCGCCTCGGGCGAGATGGAGGAGGAAGAGGTCATGCTCGCCATCGGCAACCTCTCCAAGAAGGAGAAGCTGGGCTTTGACAAGCCCAAGGACGTCGAGAAGAAGCTCAAGGAAGCCCGGATCATCTGAGCGGGAGCGCCACTCCGAGCCGAGGCCCCCGAGCCCCGCTTGTCCCCTGTTATTGAGGGGATCGGCGGGGCCTTTCGCGTATAGGGATGAGGTCGTTGAGAGAGGGCGCTGTTCCCACCGCGGGCACACACCGCGGGCACACACCGCAGCCGCACAATGCGGCCGCAGACCCCACGTTTTTAAGTTGATTGTTGAACTGGTGTTCATTCGTCGCGATCCGGCAAGCGGCCGGCCTCGCGGCGCGGTATATCGCATCGGAACTCCGGCGAGTTGTGGCCGGGATCGACGCGTCCAGAGACTTAGGAGATGCGCCATGGCCGCCACCATGAACAAGGCCGACGTCAAGTACGAAGAGAAGAACATCAAGAACGTGGACTGGAACCAGGTTCGCGCGTTGACGGGCAAGAGCGTGCCGCAGGTCGCGATGCAGACCGTCAAGACGCTCACCAAGTCCAACCCCAAGGCGTACGTGAAGGTCGGGCTGATCAAGAAGGACCTGTTCCTGCGCGTCAAGGACGGCTCCAAGCACCTCGACGACATCAAGCTCGCGTCGAACTGGTCGGCGCCCGCTGACAGCGGCGGCGCCAAGACCGAGAGCGATCCGGGCGTCAAGGCGATCATCAAGCAGATCAAGGACATGCACGCGCAGATCAAGGGTGGCGAGAAGGCCATCAAGGCGCACAACAAGTCCATCGCGGATGACGCCTCCGAGGCCGAGGAGCTGCTCGAGGCCGTGCAGGCGCAGATGACCGAGCAGAACCGCGCGAGCACGATCGCGCGGATGAATAAGACGAGGACGGCGGCGGTCAAGGCGCAGACGGCGGCGCAGAAACTGTTCGACGACGATGTCATGAAACCGTTCAGCGATATGCGGTCCAAGGGCTTTCTCGATTGGCCCGATGGAACGGACGTGAAGGTCAAGAAGGCGTGGGCGTCCGACTACTACCAGGCGCAGATGAAGCCGCCGTACGCGCGTGCGAAGGACATGCTCGAGGAAATCAACACGCTCGTGGAAGAGATCGACGACGCGATCGACACCGCGCAGACCGCCGACCGCGAGGGCGGCAAGGCGCAGGCGACGATCAACAAGAAGGTCGCGACGCTGGTCAAGAAGATGAACGCCGAGTGGACCGGCGCCGCCGACAAGGCGTTCCTCGCCGACGGCCGCGGCGACAACTTCAATATGGCGCTCGACAACATCCGCGACTTCATGAAGAACAAGTACGAGGCGACCAAGGAGGGCACGGGCGGGCTCGACGGCCAGCTCCAGCAGCTCGGCAACATCGGCTCAAAGCTGACCATGCTCGACAAGTCGATCAAGGCAATCGATCGGCGCGGCAAGGCGCTGGTCGACTGCGCCAAGCAGCTCGAGGCGCTCGGCAAGGAGCACAAGGGCAACCCCAACGCCACGGCCGCCGCCGCGGAGGCCAAGCAGAAGCTCAAGGACTTCGCCGCGCTCAAGAAGCGTGCCGAGAAAGAGAAAAAGGCCGGCATGGACCTGCTCAAGAAGGGCAAGGCGCTGGCGAAAAAGGCATAAACAAAGACCAGCCGCCGTCAGCGTAAAGACCGGCGTCGACCCATCAGATTGTGATGGGATCCGGCGCCGGTTTACGCGTGTTAGGTGTCTCGACTGCTGCTCGGCCCCATGGGGTCGAGCGTCGACGAGACGGTCCCGGCGCCCTCTCGGGACCTCGACTTGAGCGAAGCGCGATCACCCTGCGTGATGCCCGCCTTCCTGAGGCGGACGTCTTTGTTCGCGGGGCCGCGCTCGCTCGGCTCGGCACACCGGCCTCGGGTCCGGTCCCATCGAGCCATCCGTTAGGCAGGCGGCGCGGGTCGGGTCCCGCGCCGCTTGTCTCTTTTGCCCCGCAGCGCCTCGTGTCGATCAGAGATCCGCGAGCAGCGCGGCCAGCTCGGGGTCCATCTCGTCGTCGTCCCCCTCGCCGTCGTCCGTCTCTTCATCGCCCGATTCGAGACTCGCGAGCAGCGCGTCGAGCTCGTCGTCCTCGCTGTTGTCGTCCGAGTCCGCGTCGTCATTGCTCGTGTCGTGGTCATCTGCCGCAGTTGGCTTGTCGTCGTTGGAATCGTCTTCGGCTTCATCGGTCGCGTCATCAACGTCGGCTTCGTCCGCATCGTCGAGCTCGGGCTCGTCCGCGTCCTCGATGGCGTCATCAGGCTCGGGCTCGGGTTCTGGATCGGGTGTGGGGGGTGGTGCTTCTTCGATGGTCGCGGGGGCCCATGGTCCGGCCAGGGCGCCGCCGGCGAGGGCGTGGAAGCCCCCGAGCCGCGCCTCGGGGCGTCCGCGGATCGCCAGCACGGGCGTGAAGCCGCGGCCGACGACCCAGGTCATCATGCGTTCGCTGAGCATGCGATCGGTGCAGGGCAGCGCGATCTGGTCGCCGTCGGCGTCGGCGTAATAGTGATAAGGCATGTCGTCGAGACTGAGGGTCTTGGAGAGGTCGAGCCCCTTGAGGTTGCCCTGCTGGCGGAAGCTGATCGCCATGAGACAGGCGGCGAGCACCGCGCCGTTGCCGAACAGCAGCGAGCCGATGCCGTCGCGCGTGTTGAACTCCTCAAAGTCGAACGGATCGATGGGGTCGGACTTGGCGCCGTAGGGCGCGCGGAGGAGCAGCCGCGGGCAGCAGAGGCATAGGTACTGGCTGTGCGGGAGGGCGCGGAGCGCGTCCCACGCCTCGGCGATCATCGGATGGTCGTCCTTGTCGATCTTGCGGACAACGTCGTTGGTGATGCCGGCAAGGATGGGCGCGTTCGCCGCGGCGGCGAGCTTGGCGAGCCGCCCGAGCAGATCGGCGTGGGGGGGCGACTCGTCGAACTGGTAGCAGGCGAGCACGGCGCTGAGCGCGCCCGCGTGGTCATCGAGCGCGGGCTGCTCGATCAGCAGCTTGTAGAGCCCGGTGTCCTCGAGCGTCTCGTGGCTGGCGAGGTCGGCGGCGAGGTCCTCGGCGCTCACATCGTAAAGCACGATCTGCAGGTCGCCGCCGGTCTCGACGCGACGAACCAACAGCTCGACCGACCGCCACAGCGCCTCGGTCGCCTGGAACTCGGGGTGGTGCAAGATCGTGCGCATCGCGTCGGAGAGGGCCTCGTCGATCGCCTCGATGAGCGTGTCCTGCTCGGCGTCGCGGGCGTCGGCGATGTGCGGGCCGATGATCGACTCGAGGATCTGGTCGACCGTCGCCTCGGCGCGCGTCGCGGCCTCTCGTCCCACGAGCTTGGCGAAGTCCGACAGCTTGGCGTTGGGCACGCTGGCGCCGGCGGGGCGCGGCTTGGGCGCGCGCTTGGGCGACTTGCCGGTCGCCTCCGCCATCGCGCGGACCTTATCGGCCGCCTTCTGCCAGGCGCTCCCATCCATCTGGCGGCGGTACGTCGAGAGCTCCTCGAAGAACTCGAGGTTGTCATAGAGCTCGTCGGGGTGGAAGTCGTCCATCGACCTGAGCTCGATCTCGACCGCCGACCCGTCGCGGGCGATGGGCAGGCTGAGGGTGGGCGCGAGCCGCTCGACCAGGTCATCGAGGTTGTCGATGTCGACGCTGTGGGGCTTGCGCTTCGCGAGCTCGTCGCCCACCGCGATCTCGCCCCGGCTGGCACGGCCCGAGAAATCCCCCAGCACGGCGAGCCGGAACGTGCCCGTTGGCTTGGCGGGCGCGGGCTTGGACATGAGGGCGCCGAAGTTGGTCTCGTAGCGCATCACGATCCTCCACGGGGTCGGTGGGGGGTGGGTGGGGGTGGGTCGAGTGACGGGTTGGAATGGGCAATGTACGAGAAGCGAGCGCGATCGGCCCGCGCGTTCCGGGGACGCTACTCGTCGTCTTCGGGGCGTGCTCGGCGGCGAAGACGCTCGCGACGTGGCGGCGAGGGATACGCCTGGTCGTAGGAGGCCGGGTGGTGCGATGCCGAGGTGTCACGCGGCGCCGCGCTCGAACGCGCGGGCGGCGGTGGGGGGGCGCCCCGGCTCGGCCCCGGACCGGGCGCCGGCTCTGGGGGGCGCGGGCCCGTCGCTCGGCGGCTGTTGGATCCCCGATTGGTGCGGAGGCGTTGGTCGCTCGAGCCTCGGGCGCCCTGGGCTTTCTTATCGCCCTTGCCCCCGACGTTCTTGGCGGCCTTGCCGGTCGCGTCCACGCGGGCCTTGATCTCCTCGGCCCGCTGCTTGCGGTCGCGGATGTCGGTCGTGACCGCCCTCGTTTGGTGGATGTACTTCTGAATCCAGAAGAAACCGGGCACGTTTGAGAGGTTCTCGGCGAGTGTGAAGAGGGTGCCCATCATGGTTTACGCGTATCCTTTCAGTTCATGGTACGAAACGGCGTCGGCGCGGTCCATGCTCATGCGGGAGTCGCGGCGGTGCCCTTGGCCGCCCATCAGAGGCGGCCCTTCGTCACCCCCACCGGGTGCTCCGCGAGCGGGTGACCGATGGGTGTCACGGGGGGGCGGCCGAGAGAGCGGGCGGGCGCGTCCGAGGACCTCGCGGCGCCGAGCTGTCGTGGTCGAATGATCTGAGGGGACCCGATGCCAGCCGAGCGTTACGACACCGAGCATCGCATGGCGCGGGTGACCTCGCCGCTCGACTCGGACTCGAAGGTGTTCCGGCTCGAGTCGCTGCGCGGCTCGGAGGGCATCAGCCAGCTCTTCTCATACGAGGTCGTCGTCTCGTCGGAGACGCTGGACGTCTCGTTCGAGGACCTCGCCGGCAAGATCGTGACCGTGAGCGTCAAGAACGCGTCGGGCAAAGAGCGGCATTTCTCCGGGCACGTCACCGGATTCCGTCGCGAGCTGCAGCTCAAGACCGACGTGTCCAAGCAGATGGCGTACTACCGCCTCGAGCTCTCGCCCTGGATCTGGTTCCTCGACCAGCGATCCGACTGCCGCATCTTCCACGACAAGGACGGGAACAACACCGAGAACAAGGTCACCGACATCGTCAAAGCGATCATCAACGACGCGGGTATGTCGTCGAGCGCCGATTACGGCTCGTGGACGGAAGGGGACTACCCCAACCTCGTGTACTGCGTGCAGTACAACGAGACCGACCTGGCGTTCATGTCGCGACTGCTCGAGCGCTTCGGCATCTTCTACTTCTTCGAGCACTCCGAGGGCGACTACAAGCTCGTGTTCGGGGACTCGACCACCGCGTACGCGCCGGTCGAGGGGTACGACGAGATGCTCTACATGGCCTCGGGCACGGGCGCGCAGACCGAGCACATCTCCAACTGGGCGCTCGACGAGCGGATCGGCCCGACCAAGCTGACGGCGCGCGACCACTGGTACAAGACGCCCACCGAGACGCTCGAGGAGGAGTCGACGCCGCAGGGCGACACGGTCTCCGATCCGGTCGCCAAGCGTGAGCTGTTCGAGTATCCCGGGCAATGGAATGTGGAGGGCGACGCGGAGAAGCCCAACAAGGCGCGTCTCGAGCTGGCGCGGCAGCGCTGCAAAGAGGTCGCCGCCGACGCGGACGCGCTGGGCGTCGTGCCCGGATACCGATTCAAGATCGAGGTGAATCGCGACGCGTCGGACGACGAGGACGCCGAGGCCTCGGTCGCCGGCTCCGAGCAGGCCGAGGCCGACGAGTGGGTGGTGATCGAGTCTGAGATCCAGATCGATCGCGGCGACGAGGGCCGCGGCGAGGCCGACGAGGTCAACATCGACCAGTTCTTCATCTCGTTCCGCGCGATTCCGGCGAGCCAGGTGTTCCGCCCGGAACGCGTGACTCCAACGCCGAGGGCGCAGGGCCCGCACATCGCGACGGTCGTGGGCGAGGACGGCGAGGAGATCACGACCAACGAGCTGGGACAGATCCAGGTCTGCTTCCCGTGGGACCGCAAGGCGAAGAAGAAGAAGGACGACTCCTGCTGGATCCGCGTGAAGCAGCAGTGGGCCGACAAGGGCTTCGGCGCGCAGTTCATCCCGCGGCACGGGCAGGAGGTCGTGGTCGAGTACATCGACGGCAACCTCGACCGCCCGCTCGTCACCGGCTGCGTGTACCACGAGGACAACGGCTTCCCGTTCGATCCGTCGAGCGAGAAGAACAAGTCCGGCTGGAAGTCCAAGTCCACCAAAGAGGGCGGCGACGACAACTTCCACGAGATCTCCTTCGTCGACACCAAGGACGAGGAGCTGCTCTTTATCCAGGCCGAGAAGGACCGTGAGGTCATCGTCAAGAACAACGACGTGCAGCAGATCGGCGTCGACAAGGCCGACCCGGGTGATCAGGAGATCACCATCGAGAACATGCGCACGGTGACGATCAACAGCTCGGACGACAACCTCACCGTGTCGAGCGGCAACCACAACGTCGAGATCACGTCGGGCGATGAGAACATCACGGTTGGCGGCAACCAGGTCGACGACGTCACGGGCGACATCACCGTGACCTCGGGCGGGAGCATCAGCATCGAGGCCGCCACGGAGATCAAGCTGACCGTGGGCGGCTCGTCGATCACGATCGATTCGAGCAGCATCACGATCTCGACCACCACCGTGACGGTGGAGGGCACGGGCACGGCCGAGCTGACGGGCGCCTCGACCACGGTCAACGGCGACGGCTCTTTGGAGCTTTCGGGCGGCATCTGCCGCATCAACTAGTAGACTGGGCCAGCCCCAGACGCTGTGGGCTGGCGCCCGGTGCCGACGGGGGCCGGAGACGCGCGTTCGATGAGTGAGAGCGATCTGCATAGCTCGACGCAGCACGCCGCGGTCGCGGACCATCCGTTTCCGCCGCCCCTGGATGACGAGGGTCGAGCGCTCCCGCGTCTGCCCCGCGTGCCCGAGGGCGCGGACCTCCGCGAGTACACGGCGATCGCCTCGCTCTCGCGCGAGGCCAAGCTGCTGCTGCCCACCCATCGCGACGCGGAGTCGTTGCTCGAGACGCTGCTCGACAAGGGGCTGTACCTCGACGCGATCCGCTTGGTCGCCCGCGCGACGCACCCGCAGCGCTCCGTCGAGTGGGCGCTGGAGGACGTGCGCCTGCACGGCGACATCGAGCCCGGGAGCGACGACGACGTGCGCCTCGCCGAGGTCGAGCAATGGCTTGAGAAGCCCAACGAGGACGGGCGCCAATCGATGATGGATCGCGCGCGGGCCGAGGGGTATCCGTGCGCGGGCAGCATGGTCATGGGCGCGGTGGGCTGGGCCTACGGGAGCCTGGGTCCTAAGGACCTGGGTGTGATCGTGCCCCCGCCCGATGGGCTCGCGAGCAAGTCGGCGGCGAACGCGCTGATCGTGACCGCGACGCGCCGCCCCAAGCTCATCGGCGTGATCGCGCCCAAGATGATCCGGCGCGGGCTCGAGCACGCGCAGATGGAAGAGCCCGAGCCTTGGCCGCCGGAAGATGAGGTCCCCGAGATGGAGCCCGAGGACGGTCGCCCCGAGCTGCCCACGCTCTCGAAGGCGACCGCGCCGGCGGTGATCACGGGTCCGCGCCAGGCGGAGGCGTACAAGCCGCCCGCGCCACCGATCCGTCCGGCGACCAAGCCGGGCGAGCAACCGGACCAGGGCGGCTGGGCGCCCAAGCCGCTTTGACGGGATAAGGACCCGTTTCCGCGTTTGCTGGGACGCATTTGAGTTCGTCGTGAGCGCTGAATGGAAGCGCAAGACGTGAGCGCAGGAGTTGAACCATGGGCCAGCCCGCCGCACGCATCGGTGACAACCACGTCTGCCCCATGTTCGATGGGCCCAAGCCCCACGTGGGCGGTCCGATCACCAAGGGCGAAGCGACGGTGCTGATCGGCAGCATGCCCGCGGCCCGCGCGACCGACATGGCAACCTGCGTCGGCCCGCCCGACACGATCGTGAAGGGCTCGGGCACGGTGCTCATCGGGAACATGCCGGCGGCTCGACTGCTGGACTCCTGCTCGCACGGCGGCACGATCGTGGGCCCCGGCTGCCCGACCGTGCTGATCGGAGGCTGAACGCGTGCCGTGTGTCTGTGCTAGCGCGATCGCGGGCATCGCGCCCAAGGTGTCGAACGCGGCGAGTCTCGCCGCGTCGGCGAGTGGCGGTGCGAGCGCGAGCCTGCCCGCGGGTATGGACGCCGCGTTGGCTTCCGCGGCCAGCGCCAACGCCGCGGCCAGCATGGCGGGCAACGCCGCGCTCGCCGCGAGTCTGGGGCTTGCCGCCTCGCTCAGCGCCAGCGCGGGTTTGTCGGCCTCGCTGAGCGCGCTCGCGAGCGTGGTGTCGGCCGTGAAGTCGGCGTTGGGTCTGGATCTCGCGGCGCCGCCCGCAGCGTTTAGCGGCTCGCTCGGGCAGCTCGCCGAATCACTGGCTGCAAGCGGTCTCAACGAGATGCTGCGCGGGCTCCCGATGGGTGCCACGCCGGGGATGAAGCACGCCGCCGCGATGGGCGCCGCGGCCAAGCTCGGGATCGATCCGATGAGCGCCAGCGCCGTGGCGGATCTGAACGCCGGCGCGTCGGGTGCGCTGGGCACCGCGATGAACGCGGCGCTCGGGGCGGCCGCGTCCGCCTCAGGCTCGGCGTCTGGGTCCGCGTCGGGCTCGGCGAGCGGCTCGGCCTCGGCGAGTGGTGGCCTTGGCGCGTCGGGTGGGTTGGGCGCGGGGCTCGATGCGGGAGGCCTCGCCTCGGCGCTGGGCGCGGCCGGCATGGCCGAGCTCGCCAACGCCGTGGGCGCCGCGCTTGGCGCCGCGGCCGGCACGCAGAACGCCCTGGGCGTCAACCTCGCCGGCGGGGGCCCGAGCGCGAGCGCCTCGCTCGCCGCCGCCATGCCCAACATCGAGGCGAACCTGCCCAAGCTCGCCGCGGCGCTCAAGCCGATCAACGCCAAGCTGGCGGTGAAGGCGACCGAGTTTTTCAGCGCCTACGCCGGCGCGAGCGCGTCGATGAGCGGGAGTATGAGCGCCAGCGGATCGGCCTCGGGCTCGGGCTTCGCCAGCGCGAACATGAGCGCGGTGTCGGCGACCTCGATGTCGGCCCTCGCCAGCTCGATGTCGAGCGTGAGCCCGCCCTCGATTCCATCGGCCGTCAGCGCGGTCGCCGGCCTGCTCGCGAGCATCATGGACGCGACGGGCGACTCGATCGTCAAACGCTCGCCGTGCGCGTCGTGCCTAATCGCGTTGATGCCGCCGTTCTGCATGTGTCCCACGGTCGCCGCCGGCGCCGCGGCTTCGGGCGCGGCGATGATTCCGGCGCCCGAGGTCACGGTCTCCGCCAGCGCCAACTCGGGCGGCTCAGGTGGTAGCTCGGGGAGCAAAGGCGGGGGCTTCGGCCTCGGCGGGTTGTTTGGGTTGAAGTCTTGATCTGTATCTGCCAACAACTCGTCTCCGGGCTCAACAGCCAGATCGCGGCGATGAACGCGTCGATGCCCAGCGTGCCGCCGATGCCCCAGGCGTTCGATGCGCTCAAGGCCCAGGCCAACGCGGCGCAGGCGATCAACACCGGCGCCGCGATCAGTCCGAGCGCGAGCGCCTCGGCGAGCCCATCGGCCAACGCGAGCGCCGACGCGGCGGCGCAGATGGCCGCCAACGCCAGCCCCGAGGTCAAGCTCGCCAACGACATCGCCGCCGCGGCAAGTCTCAAGGCCGACATGGACGCCAAGCTCGGCGTCGATCTCACGTCGCCCGCCGCGGCGTGCATGTGCAACGGGCTCACGCAGTC
>JBCAXI010000024.1:0-16211 GCA_038534175.1 Planctomycetota bacterium
CACGCCGTCCTTGGTGACGGTCGGCCCGCCCCAGGACTTGTCGATCACGGCGTTGCGCCCGCGGGGGCCGAGGGTCGATTTTACGGCCTTGGCGAGCTTCTCCACGCCGGCAAGAAGGGCCTGGCGGGCGTCGACGTCGAAGGTGAGGTCCTTGGCAGCCATGGGTCTGAGCTCTCCGTCAGTCGGTGGTCTTCATTCATTGAGGCCTAGCGGCGACAGCGCACGCTTGGCCATAGACGGGAACACCAATACAACCGGCGGGCCAAGTCGCTTACGGGGCCTCTTGCATCGGCCAAGGGCCCTACAAGCCGCCACAACCGCGGTCTTGCTGACAACCCACAGAGGGGCCCAGCCCGCGGCTGCCACTCTGGCAGAGCACGCCACACGGGCTGGAGCAGGCGCCTGTTCGGCGGCTTGGCTATGCTCCCGCCCATGCCGACGATGCTCGCAGAAGTCGATCTCAACTCGTACCTGCCGATCCTCGTGATCGTCCTGATGGCGATCACGTTCGGCGTAGCAAACATCGTGCTCTCCCAGATCATCGGGCCCAAGCGCGAAGGCGCCAACAAGGGACTCAGCTACGAGTCCGGCATGAACCCTGTGGGCACCGCTCGCAAGCGGTTCAACGTGAGGTTCTACCTCATCGCGATGGTCTTCCTGCTCTTCGACGTCGAGGTGGTCTTCCTCTACCCGTGGGCCGCGACATTTGCCAACCTCGATCCCGGCTCCAGCGATAGCGCCCTCTGGCTCGGACGGATCCTCTTCTTCCTCTTCACGACCATCGTCGCCTACGTGTACGGCTACCGGAAGGGCGTCTTTAAGTTCGACTGATCGGGCCGTCACTAGGCACGAGATGGCTCGCGGCTTCTATCGGTCCGCCTTCGTCCCGAAACCCCCGGCAAGAGCCATCGCGCCCGCGCAGCGATCCGTGACATTTCGCGCAGCGATTCCAACGCACATTCGGCCAGTCGATTTCGCCGATGCCCTCGTTCCACGGCCCCACCAGATGGCGGGACCGACCGAGAACGTGAGGGACTATGCAACCAGAGATGACCCGGCTGAGCGACGACCAGGTTCGCCTTGTGTTCCAGCCCATCTTGCACGTGCAGACCGGGCGGGTCGTGGCGCACGAAGCGCTGAGTCGACCCACCTCCGCCAGCCCGTCGGCCACGATCACCGAGCTCCTTGACTCGGCCCGGCGCGACGGCGATCTCTGGAACCTTGAAGAGTCAATCCGAGAGCTCGTGCTCTTCCAGCTGGCGCACGCTCAGATTATTGATCACGTGTTCATCAACTGCTCGCCGTGCGTGATCGAGGACGAGCGCTTCACCGACAGCCTGCAGGCCGCGATCGATCGCCACCGCATCGATCCCGCCCGCGTGACGCTCGAGGTCACCGAGTCGCGCGCGCACGAGGAGCACGACGTGCTCTTGCATCGCCTGGGCCCGCTGCGCGAGCGGGGCGTGTCCGTGGCGCTCGATGACGTCGGCACCGGCGGCAGCGGGCTCGGCCGCATGCTCTCGCTCGATCCCGATTGGCTCAAGCTGGATCGAAGCCTGGTCACCCATATCGACCGAGACCCCTCCAAGCAGAGCGTGGTCAGGTTCCTGCTTCAGTTCGGTGAGCGATCGAACGCGCGCGTTGTCGCCGAGGGCGTCGAGACAGAGACCGAGTTGCAGACGCTGGTGGACCTCGGCATTCGATACGCCCAGGGCTACCTGCTCGGAGCGCCCCATCCCGATGGCGCCGTCAGCGTCCCCGACACGCAGCGTTGCATCGATCGCGTGTGGCGGCGCCGTCGTTCGGCCGGGCAGGTGGCTCCAACGCACTCCCCCATCGCCGCCCTTTCAGAGGGCGCTCCCACGATGGCACATCGAACCACCATCCACGCCGCGGCCGAGGCCATGCTCCCGCTCGCCGCGGAAGGGCTGGTCGCGACCGATGGCGGTCGCCCCATCGCGTGGCTCCCGCGTGAGACGCTGATGGCCCACGCCCGGAGCGGGCGCGCGCACGAGCCCATCGCCGGCTCACTGCGCGAGCAGGCTGTGCTGCCGGCCGAAACAAGTCTCGCCAACACGCTCGAGATCGCATCCAGACGCCACAGCTCGGTGGCCCATCACCCTCTGCTTCTCGAGCGGGAGGGGCGGTTTGTCGGCGTCGTGGCGGTCTCGTCCCTGCTCGCGGCGGCGTCGGAGCTGATGGGCGCCACAATCAGTCAGGCCGCCTGACGGAGCGCCCCTGCCGCTCGCTCGCCCGCTAGGCTCGGGGCGTGCTGACCTCGCCCCACAAGGCGCCTGTTCATGAGCGAGCCATCGCAGGCGCGCTCGCCGTCGCCTGTCTAGCTGTGCTCATCACCGCCGCGATCGTAGAACCGAGCGATCGGGGCCATGGCACGCACGAGCGGTTGGGCATGCCGCCCTGCGGCTGGGCCCAGACCTTCGGCCAGCCCTGCCCGACCTGCGGCATGACCACCGCGTTCGCGAACGCCGCCGACGCCAACTGGGCCAGGGCCCTCGTTGTGCAACCCGCTGGCGCGGCGGGAGCTGTTGCAGCCTCGATGCTGTTCTGGAGCGGGATCCATGTCGCCGCGTTTGGGTCGCGGCTCGGGCGCGTTGGGGCTAGGCTCTTGCGACCCAGATGGGTCTGGACGGGCCTCGCGATCGGGCTGGCGGCGTGGGGCTACAAAATCGCGACCTGGTCCGCGTAGGCCCCGCCACGCGACCGCACGCTCCGAGCCATGGCCAAACACCTCGCCAATTCGATCGTCCTCGGCACAGCGCTGGCCACAGCGATCGCCGCGCCCGGATGCGCCATCGGAACGATCATCGGCGGCATGGCCGAGTCGTACCGCGAGTCCAGCACGCAGACGATCCAGGCGGAGTACACCGGGCTGAATGGGCAGTCATTCGCCGTGCTCGTCAACGCCGACCGGACCACCCACGCCGACTTTCCCAACCTGGCGCCCGTCCTGACCACTCGCATCTCTGATCGGCTCTACCAGCACACCGGCGCGACCGGCTGGGTGCCACCCGAGTCGCTCCTCGCGTGGCTGTACGACAACCCGCGATGGGTCTCCACGCCCGCGCCCGAGCTGGCAAAGGAGCTCGGCGTCGACCAGCTCGTCGTGATCGATCTCTTCGAGTTCCGTCTCAATGAGCCCGGCAACCGCTACGTCTGGGACGGACGCGCCGCAGGCACACTGAGCGTCGTCGGCGGACTTGGCGAGACGCCCACCTTTGTGCGCGAGATCGACGTCTCGTTCCCAGACTCGGACGGGTTCGGCCCCAATGAGCTCTCCGCCGAGCAGGTCGCTTCCGTGCTGATGGCCCGATTCGTTGACCGCTCCTCGTGGCTCTTTTACGACCACGAGGAGCCCTACTACCCGGACTATTGAGCCATGCGCCGCACCCTCATCATCGCGTTGGCGAGCATCGCGGTCGCGGGCCTTGCAAGCTGCAACATTGTCGGGCCCGCCGCCTATTTCATCCACGGTCCGGGGAACGTTGACGCCGAGCACAAGCTCGACCCGAACCGCTCCACGGTGCTGTTCATCGACGACCGGGGCAGCCGCATTCCCCGTCGCCAGCTTCGGTTCACGATCGCCGAAGAGGCCGAGCGCAACCTGCTGGACAAGCGACGCGTGGTGGATCTGATCGATTCGCAGGCCGCGTTCGCGGTCGCGTCGAATGATCGGCACACGAAACCGTTGAGTATCGCTGAGATCGGCCAGGCCGTGGAGGCCGAGGTCGTGATCTACGCGACCGTCGACACCTTCGAGGTCGCGCCAACGGGCCAGGAGCTCCAGCCCATCGCCAACCTGCGAGTGAAGGTCATCGACGCGGCGACCGGCGAGCGCGTGTGGCCCGAGGACCGCGCGGGCTACCAGCTGCCCGTGGTCATGCCGCAGCAGCCCGGGGCGTTCATGGCGTCCGACGCCGGCGCCCTTGCCAAGGCCCAGCGCGAGCTCGCCGTCTGGACGGGTCGAAGCCTCGCCGAGCTGTTCTACGACGTCGAGGTCACCTCGAGCACCCGGGCCCAGAGATGAGCGCCGACCGCACGACGATCGCTCACATCGTGCGCGCGCCGTCCCGCTCGCCGCTCGCGCAGCAGGACGTTGGGGAGGTCCCGATTCTCGCCTGCGCCTCGGCGATCGACATGACGCCCGACGCCGAGCACCGTGTTCTGCTTATCGCGGATTCCACGGGGGAGCGCGCCGCGTCGATGCTTGGGCTCACGGCGACGCATCGGTTCAGCCCACCGCTCGGGCGCGCACGCCTCGCCGCGGGGCAGCTACGAGCGCGCGTCCGCCTGGCCGCGGAGGGCGCCTCGGTGGTGCATGTTTGGAACACCGAGCTCACGCAGCGCGTCTCCGGCTGGCTTGGACACGCCGCCCGTCTCATGGACGGCCTGTCGGAGGACACGCCGCTGCGTCCGCTCGGTCGGCTCGCCGATCCGAAGCAGCTACGCCGCCAGCTCTGGCTCCCACCCGAGCGGCCCTTGCTCGCGATGCTGTCCGATCCGATTCGACACTTCGACGCCAAGGCGCTCGCGTTCACCGCGGGCATCGCCGAGGTGTGCGGCGTGGGTCCCTCGGTCGCGATGCCATCTTGGACGCACGACGCCCGCCGGGCCCTGCGATTCCATCACGCCGCGCAACGCTGGTACCCCCTCCGCTTTCCCGAGGCGCCGGTACTCGCGATCGCGGCCTCCGCGGACGTGGTGATCACGCGGGATCGCGGCGCCATCACGTCGGCCGAGCGGATCGCCGCGGCGTTTCTCGAATCCAACGGCGTCCGGGTCATCACGCCAGATCACGCCGAGACGACCGACGGCGTGCTGCAGAACGTGTACAGCCAACTCATCCCGTTCCTGGACGCATGGAACGCCGGGACATCCGCCGCATGACCCATGACCGCTTCGGCGTCCTGTTCATCTGCCTGGGCAACATCTGCCGCTCGCCGCTCGCCGAGGCGATCTTCATCGCCAAGGCCCGCGAAGCCGCCGTTGTGGATCGGCTCGACATCGACTCGGCCGGTACCGGACATTGGCACGCGGGCTCGAGGGCCGACGCCCGCTCGATCGAGGTCGGTCGGCGCCACGGCATCGATGTCCCATCCATCGCGCGGCAGTTTGAACCCAGCGAGGACATCGAGCGGTTCGACCTGCTGGTCCCGATGGACGAATCCAACAAAGCCACGCTGCTTGAGTGGGGCGCTCCGCGCGAACGAGCCCGCCTGATGCGATCGTTCGACCCCGCGCTCGCGGGGCTGCCCGATCGAGACATCGAGGTGCCCGACCCCTACTACGGCCAGGGAGACGGATTTCAGACGGTGTACGACATGCTCGACGCCGCGTGCGACGGCCTGCTTGACCAGGTTCGTACCAAGCTCCAGGCTTGTTAGAGGTCGATCAGCAGGCGTGCCGGATCCTCGATCGCGTTCTTGATGTGCACGAGGAACGAGACCGCCTCGGCACCATCGATGATGCGATGGTCGTACGACACGGCCAGATACATCATCGGCCGAAGCGCGATCTGTCCCGGATTCTCGAGGTCCTCGGCGGGACGCTTCTTGATCGTGTGCATGCCCAGAATCGCGGACTGCGGCGGATTCAGGATGGGCGTCGACATCAGCGAGCCAAACACCCCGCCGTTCGTGATCGTGAAGGTGCCGCCCGTCATCTCTTCGAGCGACAGCTTCCCGTCCTTGGCGCGCACCGCGAAGTCCTTGATGGTCGATTCGATCTCGGCGAACGAGAGCGTCTCGGCGTTGCGCACCACCGGCACGACGAGCCCCTTCGGGCTGGCGACCGCGATCGCGACATCGCAGAAATCGTGGTACTCGACCGCGGGCGAGCCGTCTTGCTCGATGATCGAGGCGTTGACCGCCGGGAACGCCTTGAGCGCTCCGCACGCCGCCTTGACAAAGAACGACATGAACCCGAGCCCCACGCCGTGCTTCTCGGCGAAGGCGTCCTTGTGCTTCTTCCGTAGCGCCATCACCGGGCCCATGTCCACCTCGTTGAACGTGGTGAGCATCGCGGTGGTCTGCTGGGCCTCGACCAACCTCGTCGCGACGCGTCGGCGCAGCGGGCTCATCCGCTCGGTGCGAACCGCCCGGGCTGGCCCCGCCTCCGCGGGAGCGGCGGCGCCAGCGGCGCCCGAACCCGATTGCCAGAAGGCGATCACGTCCTGCTCGCGCACCTTGTCACCCGCGCCGGTGCCACGCACGCGCGTCAGATCGATGCCCAAGTCCGACGCGAGTTTCTTTGCCAGCGGCGTGGCACCCGCGAAGCCGTTCGTCGTGCCGGCTGATCCATTGCTGGAGGGCGCTGGCTGCGCTTGGGGTGTGGGCGTGCTCTTCGGCGTGGCCGCAGCCTTGGGGGGCGCCGCCGTTGCGGTGCCGCCTCCATCGGCTTGGGCTTGCTTGGACGTGCCCGCCTCGCTCGATGCCGGCCTCTCGGCGGACTCATCGATCGAGCCGACCACCGCGCCGACCTCGACCTCGTCGCCCTCCGACGCCGACCGCTGGAGCACGCCCGACGCGGGCGCGGGAATCTCCATCGTGATCTTGTCCGTCTCGAGCTCGATGACGGTGTCGTCCTGGTCTACCCAGTCGCCGTCGCTCTTTGTCCACGCGGCGATCACGCCGCTGGTCACCGATTCGCCCACCTCGGGGATTTTGATCTCGACCGCCATGCCGCCTGCCCCTTGCGCGTGCTAGCGCTTCACGCCGACGCGACGGCGCGGGCGCCGTCTTTTTTCGCCGGCTCGATCTTGCCCGCCGCGGGCGCGGGACCGATGACCTCGGACAGGATCGCTTCCTGCTCGGCCTTGTGCTGCTTCTTCGAGCCCGTTGCGGGCGTGCCGCTGTCGCCACGTCCGATGTACCGCAGCACCGGAATATCCAGCTCCACCTCAAGCCGGTCGGCCACGAAGTGGTGCGCGCCCATGTTCCGTGGCTCCTCCTGCGTCCACACGACCTCCGCCGAGCTCGGGTAGCTCCCGAGCACAGCCTTCATCCGCTCGGTGTGGAACGGGTAGACCTGCTCGAGGCGGACCACGGCCACATCATCACGCCCGAGCTCATCGCGACGCGCCATCAGCTCGTGAGAGAACTTTCCGGAGCACAGCGCGACACGCTTGACGCCCTTGCGCGAGGGGCCGTCGTTGGCTTCGAAGCGAGGATCGTCCAGAATCGTCTCAAAGTGGCCGCGCGTCAGCTCCTCGATGGAGCTCGTGGGCGTGCGGAGCATGCTCTTGGGCGTGAACACGATCAGCGGCTTGCGGAACGAACGCTTCACCTGTCGGCGGAGCATGTGGAAGGTCTGCGCGGCCGTGGAGGGGTAGACGACCTGCATGTTCTCGTCGCCGCAGAGCTTGAGGAACCGCTCGATGCGGGCCGAGGAGTGCTCCGGGCCCGCGCCCTCGTATCCGTGCGGCAGCAAGAGCGTCAGGCCGCTCCAGCGCTGCCACTTCGCCTCGGCCGAGGCAATGAACTGATCGATGATGGTCTGGGCGCCGTTGCAGAAGTCGCCGAACTGCGCCTCCCACAGGACCAGCATCTTTGGATCGGCCAGCGAGTAGCCATACTCAAAGGCCAGCACGGCGGCCTCCGAGAGCGGGCTGTCATAAACGCAGAATCGTGCCTGACGTGCGCGGCCGTCCTCGCCCTGCGAGCCCGGTGCGTCATCGGTGCCCGGCACGCCCATCTCACGCATGTGGTTGAGTGGGATGTGCGGATCGGCCGTCTCGGCGTCTCGCAGCACCGCATGCCGGTGGCTGAATGTGCCTCGGCGGCAGTCCTGACCGCTCAGACGCACCGCCGAGCCCTCGAGCAACAGCGTGCCGTACGCGATCGACTCGGCGTCGGCGTAGCTGATCGCCTTCGTCTCGGGCAAGGCCGCTCGATCGGACAGCAGCTTCTGCAGTTTGCGGTTCACGTTGAAGCCATCGGGCACACGCCCAAGGGCGGCGCAGACCTCGGCGATGGCCTCCTCGGTGACCGCGGTCTCGCCATCTTCGAACGTCCAGCCATTCGAGAGACCCGACCACCGCGCGGATCCCGGATCGATCGTGGGATCCTTTGGCTGCTCCTTGGCCATCTTCTGGGCCTCGTCGAGCGACTCGACAAACCGAGCGCGAATCGCGGCGATGTCATCGTCGGTGATTCGCCCATCCGCGAGCAGGCGCCTGGCGTAGCTCTTCAGAATGGGCTTCTTGTCCTTGATGAGCTTGGCAAGAATTGGCTGCGTGAACGACGCCTCGTCCTGCTCGTTGTGTCCGTAACGCCGGTAGCAGGTCAGATCGATGAAGATGTCCTTGCCGAACTTCTGACGGTACTCCACCGCGATCTCGGCGCAGACCATCGCGGCCTCGGGGTCCTCGCCGTTCACATGGAGCACCGGGGCGTTGATCATCTTCGCGACGTCGGTGCAGTAGCGGCTCGACCGCCCGTCCTCGGGGATGGTGGTGAACCCGATGAGGTTGTTCACCACGATGTGCACGCACCCGCCCGCGGTATACCCGTCGAGCTGCGACATGTTCAGCGTCTCGGCGACGACACCCTGGCCGGCAACCGCCGCGTCGCCGTGGATCAGCACGGGCGCCACCCGGCGGCGCTCCGTGTCGGAGCGCAGTCGCTGCTTGGCCCGCGTGCGTCCGAGCACGACGCCGTTCACGGCCTCGAGGTGGCTGGGGTTGCTCGCCATCGCGAGGTGGACCTGCTTGCCGTTCGCGAACATCCGCGTCGCGGAGTAGCCCCGGTGGTACTTCACGTCGCCGCCGCCGTCGGCAAAGTCTTCGTCCCACGCGTCCTCGAACTCGGTGAAGATCTGCTCGTACGTCTTGCCCAGCACGTTGTTGAGCACGTTGAGCCGCCCGCGGTGGGCCATGCCGAAGACGATCTCGCCGACGTCCTGATTCGCAAACGTCTCGATCACGTGGTTGAGCAGCGGGATCAGCGTCTCGGCACCCTGCAGACTGAATCGCTTCTCGCCCGGGTACCGCTTGCCGAGGAACGTCTCGAACAGCTCGGCCTGGACGAGCTGCTCCAGCAGGTGCATCTGCAAGCCGCGCGCCAGCGTTGGCGTCGGAGAGCCCGCCTCTAGACGCTCCCGCATCCAGCCCCGCTCGTCGGCATCCTCGATGTGGGTGTACTCGGACCCAACCGAGCCGCAGTACACGCTCTCGAGTCGCTCGATGGCCGCTCGCAGCGTGGGACCGACCGATGAGTCGACCTCGCGGTCGAGATCCGCCTCGCTCAGACCGTGGAACGCCAGGGTGAGCACCGCGGGCCGCTCGGGCGTCCGCCCGAACGGGTCGAGCTTTGCGGCGACGTGCCCCACGTCTCGGTAGGCCTCGATGAGCTTGTCGACCTGGTGCTGGAAGTGGCTGGCGCCACCATCGCCCGAGCCGCCGTCGCGTCCCGGCCGGGTCATGCCTAGCTCGAAGCCTTGAAAGAACGATCGCAGGTCGTCCGGCACCGACGTCGCGTCGGCCTTGTACCGGCGATACTGCTCGTCGAGATACTCGGCGTTCCAGGCGTTTACCGAGGCTACCGCGGGTTTGGGCGCGTCCATCAGGACCCTCATTCGACGCTCGGCCGACACGACGCCCGCACGCCATCGCGGGCCACCGTCTCGGCTAACGGCGGATCAATCCAAAGAGTAGGCGAAACGATCGGCTACCCGGGGGGTCTTCGTCCGCAAATACACACGATCCCGCGCTCCAAAGCAACCCGGGACCCGCACGACCCCACCCGACACCATCCACCGAACCACCCGGCCCGCCCCCTGCGGCCTCAGCCGAACCGACCAGTCACGTACTCCTCGGTCTCCGCAAGCCTCGGATTCTGGAAAATTGCCGAGGTGGGGCCGAACTCCACCAGCCGTCCCAGATACATGAACGCCGTGAAGTCCGAAACCCGTGCGGCCTGCTGCATGTTGTGGGTCACGATCAGCACGGTGTACCGCTGGCTGATCTCCGCGATCAGCTCCTCCACACGCAGCGTCGCGATGGGGTCCAGTGCAGAGCAGGGCTCATCCAGCAGCAGCACCTCCGGGTCGGCGACGATCGCCCGGGCGATACACAGCCGCTGCTGCTGCCCACCCGAGAGACCCAGGGCCGATTCCTTGAGCCGGTCCTTCACCTCGTTCCAGATCGCGGCCCCTGTGAGCGCCCGCTCGCAGGCCTCTTGAAGCACGCTCCGGCGACGCTCGCCGTCGATCCGGAGCGGATACACGACGTTCTCGAATATCGACATAGGGAACGGATTGGGCTTCTGGAACACCATGCCCAGTCGTTTGCGCAGATCGATCACGTCGACGCCCGGGCCGTAGATGGAAGCGCCGTTGAGCGTCATGTCGCCCTCGACGCGTACCCCATCGATCAGATCATTGAGACGATTGACGGATCGAAGCAGCGTCGACTTGCCGCATCCCGAGGGCCCGATGATCGCGGTGACCTTGCCGCGGGGGGCACCCATCGAGACGTCGAACAAGGCCTGTGCGCCGCCGTACCAGAGCCGGAAGGCCTGCACCTCAAGCACGGGCTCGTGCCGGCGCACCTCGTCGTGGATCTCCGCGGTCGGCACGCCCCCACGCCGAATCTCCTCAATCAGGCGATAGCGCTCCGCCGGATCCGACGCCGCCGCTCGATTCGAGGTAACCGCCGATACCTGGCTCATCAACACGCCCTCCAGCTCACACCGCGCTCGTGCGGAGCTTGGCGCGCAGGCGCCCGCGCAGCACGAACGCCGAGAGATTCAACGCGAACACGATCATCACCAGCACCAGCGTCGCCGACCACACCAGCCCCTCCGCCGCCTGCGCGTCGGGGCTCTGGAAACCGAGGTCGTAGATGTGAAATCCGAGGTGCATGAAGCTGCGGTCCGCGTGCACGAACGGGAACTCTCCCGACAGCGGCAGCTCAGGTGCCAGCTTGACCGCGCCCACCAGCATCAGCGGCGCCACCTCGCCCGCCCCGCGCGCCATCGCCAGGATCATCCCCGTCAAAATGCCCGGCCCCGCGCCGGGCAGCACGATCCGCCAAATCGTCTGCCAGCGGCTCGCGCCGCAACCGAACGACCCCTCACGCATCGACCGCGGCACCGCGCTGATCGCCTCCTCCGTCGCCACGATCACCACCGGCAGCGTCAACAACGCGAGTGTCAAAGACGCCCAAAGGATGCCTCGCGTGCCAAAGGTCGGGGTCCCCTCCGACGCGCGTGCCTTGAAGAAACCATGGAAGTACGGCGTGGTCGCGGCGGCCGCAAGCAACAGCCCCACTGCTGCCAGCCACACCAACCCCACCACACCACCCGCGAGCCGCATGCCCGCCGAGCGATCTCGCCCCGGCGCCGGACGAGCCGCCACGCTCAACGCCAGCGCGCCGAACACCGCCACCGCCGCGCCTCCGATCAGAAACCACCATGGCAACGCTTGCATCGGTGCCGACGGTCCCGTGTCCACATACCGCCCCAGCGTGTAGCAAAAAAAACCAAGACCAAACACGCCGTACACGATCGACGGCACGCCCGCGAGGTTGTTGACCGAGATCCGCACCAAGCTCGTCAGCACGCCCTGCCTCGCATACTCGCGGAGGTACACCGCCGCCACCACGCCGAGCGGCGCGACCGCCACCGCCAGCAGCAGCGTCAGCACCACCGTCCCGAAGATGACCGGCCAGATACCCCCCTCGGTGTTCGAAGCGCGTGGCTCGTCGGCTAAGAACTCCGCCCATCGGGCGAGGTACACGCGCGCCCGATCATCCAAGCCCCCCTCGTTGGATCGCACCACGCGAACGATCTGCGACACCAGCATGGGCTCGTCGGGCGACGCCGCCGATCGCGGCGCCAGCCGTCCCTCGGCATCACGCACGATCACGCCAAACCGCGCGTCCTCCGCGCGGATCCGATCGATTCGAGCGAGCAGCCCCTCGTACTCGGCCTCGAGCGCGGCTCGCCGCTCGCCGACCACAGCCTGCCTCGCCGCCAACGCCGGAGCATCCAGCGCGTTCCGCGCCCACGGATGCTCGGTCAACACCCCCACGAGCAGCAATCCAGCAAGGCACCACAAGCCCATTGCTCGAATCGCACGGCCACGACCGACGCCCCCGGCGCGTGCGGCGAAGCACCCCACCAGCACCACGCCCGCGAGCAGCCCGCACCATCGACCCCACCGCACCAGCGGCCTCGCGAGCTCGACACCCTCGAGTCGCTCGGAGCGGATCTCCTGCGCCCGAAGCCCGAGCCGAAGAGACTCAAGCTCACGGTCAAGAGACGCGAGCTCGCCCCCCTGGAGCGCCTCGATCTCGCCAAGGCGTTCATCGGCGCGACGAATCGCCTCGTCGACCTCATCGCTGCCGAGTTCGCCCTCGATGCGCTCACCATCCTCGGTCAGCGCCTCGATGCGCCCCACAAACAGCCCCCACTCACGCCGCTCGATCGCGACCGCGTCCGATGGACGCTCGATCGACGCGGCCTCCACAAGCGGGATCCAGCGAAACGCCTCTTGCCCGAGATCGCGATTGCCCACCCGATAGAGCCGTCGCAGCGGGCGTCCCTCGGCATCGATGGCGCTCGCGAGATCGCCGACTCCCTCGATCGGGACGGGAGGGGTGAACGCTTCGGTCCGCTGTGGCAAGCCGTACAAACGCTCGCCGCTCTTGAGCGTGACCAGCTCGACAGGTCGGGGCCAGAACGTCGACAACCCCCTGAGACCAATCGCGCCCACGAGCAGCACGATCATCAGCAGGGCGATCGCGAGAGCCAACGCCAGAAGCCACACTCCCGGCGCCCCGTGGGCCGACAGCGGCGTGCGACGCCCGCTCGACTGAGCCGCTCGCCCGCTCACAACGCCGCGCTCCGCTTGCGGAACCGCTGGCGAACCACCTCGGCGGTGGTGTTGATCACAAACGTCAACGCGAACAAGGTGAGCCCGCATAGGAACAGAACGCGGTAGTGCGTCCCACCCGCGGGCGCCTCGGGCAACTCCACAGCAATGTTCGCCGCCAGCGTGCGCAAGCCGCCGAACACGTTCCAGTCCATCACGGGCGTGTTGCCCGTTGCCATCAGCACGATCATCGTCTCGCCCACCGCTCGGCCCAGTCCGATCATCACCGCCGAAAAAATGCCCGAGCCCGCGACGGGCGCGACCACGCGCAGCGCCGTCTGCCACCGCGTCGCGCCCGCGCCAAGCGACGCGGAGCGCAGCGAGTCCGGCACGCTCGCCATCGCATCATCCGCAAGGGTGTAGATGAGCGGGATCACCGCGAAGCCCATGATGATGCCCACGACCAGCGCGTTGCGTTGGCTGAACGGGCCAAAGATGGAGTCGCGCGGATCCAACCCCCCCGCGGCCATGGCGCTCGCGGCCGCCGCCGCCAGCACCACACCCGCCAAGAGCACCGCCGTGAATCGCCCCAAGTCGGCCAGCGCCAGCGCTCGATCGGATACCAACCCCGCGTGCCACAACGGCACGCGCCGCTCCACCATCCACACCACCAGCCACCCGACCGGCGTAAGCAGCAGAAACCAGCCGGGCCACGCCCCGCCGATCGAGCCGTCCAGCCAACGCCGAAAGCTGGCTTGATCCAGCCCATCGTCCTGGATCATCGCCTCAAGCCGGTCACGGGCGAGGTCCGTCGCGGGCTCAATCGGCCACACCACCCGCCCGTCATCGAATCCCAGCCCACTCGCGCGAAGTCGACGCTGCTCGTCGGGCCCCAGCGCGTCCCTGAATCCGACCCACGCCGGCACGCTCGCCTCGGGCGCGGGCTCGACCGAGCCGGCCAGCAGCAGAAGGTCGCCACGCGTCGGACGAAACAACGACGACTCCACCAGCGGCCCAATCACACCCAACGCCGCCACAACCAGCAGAGCCAGTGCGCCCACGATGCCCAGCCGTCGCGTGCCGGTATCGCCAAACCGGCGCCACGAGCCGGGCAAGAGCTGCCAGCCGTGGGCCCCCAGACGAATCGCAACCGGCAGCAGGGCTAGGCCGATGAACACCGCCGCGAGTTGGTCTCGCATGAACGGCGCCACCAGCACCGCGGCGACAAAGCCCAGCACCACCGAGGGCAGCGACGCCATCATCTCCACGGTTGGCTTGACGAACCGGCGCACCTCGGGCTTGAGAAACTCGCTCGAGTACATCGCCGCGAGCACCGCGATCGGCGCCGCGAACAGCAGCGCGAACACCGTCGCCTTGATCGTGCCGAACACCAGCGGCACGAGCGACATCTTCAGCTCCGAGTCATCCGACGCGGACGAGGACTGGTACACGAACGCGGGCTCGACCTCTCCCTCGTACAGCTTCGAGCCGAACAACGCCGACCACGACGCCTCCGGATGCGCCGCCTCCACGCCAAACACGGTCATGCGAGCGCCGCTCGCGTCCGTTGAGACGAGCACCGCACGATCGCCCCTGGGTGACACCCCGCACCCAATCGTCTGGGAGCCAATTGCGCTCGACACACGTGCGACACGCTTGCCGCTCGTCAGGTGCGAGATCGTCGCGTGACCCGCGTCGTCGCACGCGAGCACGAGACGATCCAGGCGAGCCAGCGCCATGGCCCGCACGGGGCCCGGCGTCATCGCGAGCCGCCGACTCTCGATCAACCGAAGGCCATCGCCAGCGTCGGAGATCGGATCTCGGGCGACGTTGTGCATGCGCACGCTGCCGTCCGACGCGCCGAGCAGCACCGAGCGACCGCCCAAAGCCACCGTTGCGGAAGTGAGCTCGACGCCACCCTCCACGACCGTTCTCGACGCACGCCGACCCCACGCGTCCTCGCCCGGCACCTGGCCGAATCGCAGGACCACACCATCTCGCCAGATCGCGAGCACTTGCTCGCCCTCGCGCATCGCGAGCAACCAATCCGGCGCGCGGTCGCGATCGTCGACGCGGAACGACTCCGAGGAGAGCACGCGCAGCCGCCCAGGGCCGCCACCGAGTCCGCGCCGCTGCGCCACGACCCGGAGTGTCGTGTTTCCCTCGGCGTCGCGCGCGAGCAGCACCCGGCGACCCAGTGAGCCCTCTCGGTAGTCCACGTGGGTGATCGCACCCAGAAGTCCAACGTCTTGCGGCACCCCCAACTCGACCGCCGCCGTGGTCCTTCGCACGCGCGACGCGTCCACAGGTGTATTGACGCCTCCCAACTTCACGGTCGGCACGCCGATCGCGAGCCCCGCGTCGCCGTCCGCCGCCGACGACGAGGAGATCACCCCCGAGGCGAACCCTGCCGTCCCGATGGAGACGCGCCCATCGGCGAAGCCCATCGCGACCAGGTCGTCGATGGAGGGCTCGCTCACCGCGGTCACGCCCTCGGCCGGTGGTTCGAACCGCGCGATCTCCATGCCAGTCGTCGGTGTCACGGCCAAAATCAGGCCGCCGTCCGCGAGCGTGAGCATCGCATCGCCGAACTCATCGATCGAGAGCACCCGGTCGAACATGGTCGACTCGGCAACCCGCGGCTCCGCGACACGGGCCCCGCCGAAGAGCGGCGCGACCACGGCCGCGAGATACACGCACATCCCAAGCACCGCCGCGAGCACACCGAGGCCACCGATCGTGATGATCGCCTCGGCGGCCCGGTCCGCCAGCAGCACGCGCCGCGACGTCGGGCGTCGATGGGATGCGTCGCCCGGCGTCATGCGTCCCGTCCGCTCAGTGCCAACCGCCCCACCGATCGCTCGCTACGACGAGAGCCAGCGCCCTCACTCCGCGGGAGCCTCATTCTGAAGCCCCACCGCTCGCAGATCCTCTCTAGCCACCGATCCCGGCAGCGGGTAGTAGCCATCCTTCAAGAGCGACTGCTGGCCCTCGCGGCTCAGCATGAATCGCACAAACGCCGCACGAAGCGGATCAAGCTCGCCGGTTGGATCGTGGTTGATGTACACGTACAGGAATCGCGCCAGCGGGTACGACCCATCCATCGCGTAGTCGAAGTCAGGAGGGAACGCCTCGTCACCAAAGGCCGACACGCGGAGCACCTTCACGTTGGGCGTGCGGAAGCCGATGCCCGAGTAGCCCATCGCGTAGGGGTCCTTGCTCACCGCCAGCACGACGCCCGACGAGCCGGCTTGCTCACGCACCGTGTCCTTGAAGTCGTTGCCCAACAGGGCCACGTCCTTGAAGAAGCCGTACGTTCCCGATGCCGAGTTTCGCCCATAGAGCCCGATCGGTCGGTTGCGATACCGCGCGTCCGTGAC
>JBCAXI010000025.1:0-15670 GCA_038534175.1 Planctomycetota bacterium
ACCGATCCCGATGCGCCGCCTTCCGACACATCCGATACCGATCCATCCGAGGGAGCCCAGCCGATGTTCACCGTCTCCGCCGCCGACGCCAAGGCGCACGGCCTGCCCGCCGCCACCATCAGCGTCAGCACCGACGGCGGGCTCACGCCCTTCGCCCTGCCCACCGAGCACGCCTACCTCCAGCTCTCCGGGCCCCCCGGCAGCCCCTTCGGCCTCTCCGTTGAGTCCGTCAAGGCCGGCTCCACCGAGACCGACCTCCGCAACGTCGCCGAGCTGCGCTTCGAGGGCCAAGAGCTCGAGCTCGGCGCCTTCGGCGAGATCGAGCTCGCCGGCGCCCCGCGACCCGCGATCACCTGCGCCGCCGGACAATCGCTCGGACGCGCGTACCACCTGCTCGCGTTGGTCGAAGCGCCCGGCGGCGGCGCCGTGCTCGTCGACTTCGGCATGGGCCCGACCGAGCCGCCCATGCCCACACCCCAGCAACTCCTCGAAGACGACAAGGCCGGCCCGCTCCTGCGGTCCCTGCAGGTCAGCTTCGAGTAGCTCGCCCGACCCCAACCCGATCACAATCGGACCCTGGCTCAATCCCCAGACTGACCACCCACGCGTTCGCCGGCTCTAGAACCGAAAGAGGACACCATGCCCGACACCGCTGAAGCGCCCGCCGGCATCGCCGAAGACCTGATCAACTGGGCCGCCAAGCACATTGGGTTCTTCTCGCCGCCGCCCAAGAAGAAGCGCGCCGACAAGGCCAAAGCCGAGGTCATCGGCTCGGCCCAGAAGAAGCGCGCCGGCGACACGTACAAAGAGCTCAGTAAGGAAGACCAGACCAAGTTCGACGGGCTCAAGAAGTCCGCCAAGAACGACACCGAGAAGTCCTACCTCGACAAGGCGCTCGCGAGCCAGTACTCGGTCAAGGACATCGAGTCCTTTGCCAAGAAGATCAATGGCAAAGACGCCAAGTGGATGCAGGACAACCTCAAGCTCACGGGCAATTCAAAGGGCGAGGGGATCAAGCAGCAGTGGCAGGACTCCTGCAATGCCACCACGGTCCAGGCGATCCGCGGACAGCTCGATCCCATCTACGCCCTCAAGCTCCATGAAGAGAACGAGGACGTCTCGAAGGCCTCGACCGACCCCAGCGTCGCCAAGCCCGACGTCAAGAACAAGAAGCTCGCCGCCGAGCAGAAGTCATGGCTCGAGAGCAAGACCGACGGCACCGGGCACGCCGGCAAAGCGGTCGCCCGAGGCAAGGGCGGCGGCTCCGGGCGATGGGGCGCCGACCTCATGAACAACCTCTCCGACGTCACCGGCGTCGAGTACACCAATCAGATCGTCGACGGGACCAAGTACAAGCTCGACGACGCCATCAAGGACATCAACAAGGGCCTCAAGGTCGGACACCCCGTGCCCATCGTCATCGGCAACCCCTCCAACCCCAACCAACGCTTCCAGCACTACGTGCTCGTCACCGGTGCCACGTCTGACGCGAAGAGCTGGCTCATCCACGATCCCTACGGCGGCAAGATGCACACCGTCACCCTCGCCAACATCAAGGCCAATAAGGTCAACGTCGCCGGCTGCAGCACGCTCACCGCGCTCGACACGCCCGCGACCAAGAAGGCCATCAAGAAGAAGTCCAAGTAGCCCCAACAGGCAGCACGACCACCCGAAACGCCACACGCTCGGACGCCTCCCACGCACACCCGAAACGAGCACGACCATGACCGACGAGAGCCCCACCATCACCCAGAGCCCCGAAGAGATCGCGGCGATGCGACCGCTCGCCTATCTCCGCGGCCAGGGCCCGCTCGATGACAGCGGCCAGCCCCGCGAGGACCTCGCCGGCGCGTTCACCAGCGCCGCCTGCCTCGCCTTCGAGTCGGGCGGGCTTAGCCCGCAGGAGCTCGCGCTGGTCTACGAGTCGCTCAAGCAGTGCATGCCGCTCGCCATCGCCGACACCGCCTCGCAGCGATTCCAGACGGGCGTCGACCACGCCTTCAACATCGTTGCCGGGTTCATTGGCCAGGAGATCAACGACGCGCTGCAGGACTGGATCCAGGAGTGGTTCCCGCTCATCGAGTCCGACGCCTGCACCGACGCGTTCATGGTCCACATGAGCGCCGCGCTCTCGCAGTACGCGCTGATTATCAGCCTCAAGCACGACGACTGATCCACACGCCAAGCGGGCGCCGCGCGACCACGCCGATCACGCGCACCCACGCCCGACCCGCAGGAGCCCAACCATGCCCGGCCTCGACGGCAAAGAACTCACGACCGCCCTCAAGATCGCGAAGAAGAAGCCCCGCAACTTCCTCTTCGCCGCGGGCTCGAAGGTCGAGGACCACTACCTCGAGCTCTCGAAGAAGCGCATCCCCAAGTCCAAGGCCAAGGAGGCCAAGGCCGCCGCGGGTGCGCCCAAGGCCTACATGGGCGTCGTCGAGTTCGACAAGGACACGGGCGAGCTCGTCTTCCAGACCAACGCCAACTTCGCCGACAAGCAGACCAAGGCGCTGCGCATGCTCGTCAAGAAGCGCGCCGGGCTCAAGTCCATCGAGCCCGTGCTCAAGCTCGTCGAGGTCATCGAGGAGCGTGACTTCGAGGACGAGGACGAGAACCAGGACAACCAGAACCAAGACAGCGATTCCAACGTCAACAATCAGCAAGACGCGGAGCATGACGCCAACGCCGAGGACAACGACGACCAGGCGTCCGCCGACGACGCCGAGGGCGGTCTGGGCGTCAGCCAGAAGCAACTCGCGCAGGCCTCCCTCGCCTGGGAGAAGACCCGCGGCGCCATCAAAAAAGACGTCGAGAAGCTCCAGAAAGAGATCATCAAGACTTTCAAGGATGCCCCCAACAGCAAGGATCTGGCCAAGAGCGTCAAGCAGATGGACGCGATCGTCAAGGACTTTGGCGACGACCTCGGCGACAAGATCGACAAGCTCGTGAACGCCACCGGCGAGGAGGCGATCCGACTCCAGCAGAGCGTGCAGTCCGAGATCAAGAAGCAGCTCAACCACGTCCAGAAGGACCCGCTGTTCAAGCAGATCGACAAGAACCCCTTCGCGCCCGTCGCGATCCAGAAGACCGCCGAGCAGTCGCTCAAGGCGATCGACAAGATGTTCAGCAACTGATCGTCAACGGCTGGTCCCGAAGATCAGACCCCTCGGCGCGCACGACGCGACGGCCCCTAGGGCCGTCGCGTCAGAAACCGCGCGTTCTCGTTCGTGCCGTGACTCAGTCGCCCAAGAACCACACGGGCACGCTGATGTCGTACGTCTGCACGAACACGAGCTTGAAGTCCGGGTTGAGGTCACGCCCGCCCGCGACCATGTCGCCGGTCAGGCCATCGTGGCCCACGCGGGCCCGACGCACACGGATCCGCTCGACCGTCGAGAGTCCGAACCGAGTCAGGTCGACCGAGACGCCACCCATCTCCTGCGACCAGCCCGCGTAGGACAGGTTGCTCCGGTACACGCCCACGTGGGCCGCGGGCGTGCAGCTCACCGGCTCGTCCGGGTGCACGAGCACCGGCGTGCCGATCACGTTGCCACCCGTGTCGAGCGCCTCCATCACGAGGAAGCTGTTTGCTGTGTCGGCGCCACGCTCGAAGAAGATGATCTCGCCGACCTCATCGAGCTCGGGGTCGTTGTCCTTGAGCGGCTTCTCGAGCTCGAGCACGAACTCGAAGTAGGGGCTCGATCCGTTGTTATCGATGAAGTTGTTGAGGTTGGTGTTGCGCATCACCTGTGTCAGCGCGTCCTCGAAGGCCTCCGCGTCACCCTCGTCCATGCGATCCCAGTTGCCCGAGGCGCCGCCCGCCGCCAAGCCAGCCACGCCCGTCGCGTTCGGGCCCAGCACGACACGCGTGTCGTCGGCGTCACCCTCGTGCGCAAAGCCGGTGACCTCGCGGGCAAAGATGAACTTGTTGTAGTTCCATCCGCCGGGGAACTCGATCGAGCGGAGCACCGTGTCGCCCTCGGGCCCGTCGGTGGTCACATGAAAGGTCGGCTGCGCGAACCCGTTCGCCGTGGCACCCCACAGCGCGTCCTGCTGGTCCGCCGAGGCCAACTGCGCCGAAGCGCCGCCCGCGGCCAACACCATCGCACACGCCACACTCATCATCTTCGCGTTCATGATCGGCTCCACTCTGGTTTGTCAGATCTACATCGAGGCTTCGTGGTTTCGTTGGAGCCTCGCGTTCGGCCGAACCCCCCCGGCCGACGCGTCTCCAACACTCCAACCATGGCACACGAATCGATCACTGGCGAGCCATTGCACCAACACGTCGCACGCGCAAGGACGAGAGCGCCGGTCAGCGAAAATAGTGAAGCCAACGCCCACGAACAACCCGCACAACGACGTCCGAGAACGCGCACATCGCTCGAGTCGCTACACGCGCCGATCGAGCAGCCGATAGCCGATCGCCTCGGCGATGGGCCCCGTGTCGAGCCCCTCAACGCCGTCGAGGTCCGCGATGGTGCGCGCCACGCGCCGGATCTTGTCGTACGCCCGCGCCGATAACCCAAGCTCCTGGAGCGCCCGCCCGAGCAGCGACTCGCCCGCCTCGCTCATCGGGGCCAGCTCGTCGAGCTGCTTGCCGCTCAGCCTCGCGTTCACCACGCCCGCGCCCTGGCGAGCCCGCTGGCGCCCCCGCGCCGTTGCAACCCGCTCGCGCATCGCCGCGGTGCCCGTGCCCGGTGCCGCGGCGCGCAGCTGTTCCCACGGCACCGCCGGCGCCTCCACGTGCACGTCGATCCGGTCTAGTAGGGGCCCCGATAAGCGCGACAGATACCGCTCCTGCGCCCGCCGACCCGCCTCCCCGGCGCCCGCCATCCCCGCGTCGCCCTTGGGCGTCGGGTTCATCGCGGCCACCAGCATGAAGTCCGCCGGGAACCGCACCGTCGCCTGCGACCGCGCCACCGTCACCACGTGGTCCTCCAACGGCTGGCGCAGCGTCTCCAGCACCGCACGCGGGAACTCGGGCAGCTCATCCAGAAACAGCACGCCGCGATGCGCCAGCGAGATCTCCCCGGGACGCGGAATCACCCCGCCCCCCACCACCGCCGCCGCCGAGCTCGTGTGGTGCGGCGAGCGCACCGGACGCATCGTCAGCAACCCACGCCCCGGCTCCAGCGCCCCGGCGACCGAGTAGATCCGCGTGATCTCGATCGCCTCCTCGGGCGTGAGCGCCGGCAAGATGCCCGGCAACGCCTTGGCCATCATCGTCTTGCCCGAGCCCGCCGGACCAAGCATCAGCAGGTTGTGCCCGCCCGCGGCCGCGATCATCACCGCGCGCTTCACCGCCTCTTGACCACGCACCTCGGCGAAGTCCACGGGCGCGCTCGCCGACCCGAGCAGCCCCTCGATGTCCGGCGGCGCCGACGCCTCCAGCTCCAGGTCACCCCGCAGCACGCCCACGAGCTCTGCGAGCGTCGACACCCCGAGCGCCTCGACACCATCCACCACCGACGCCTCGCTCGCGTTCGCCTCGGGCACGATCACCGTCCGCAAGCCACTCGCGCGCGCACACGACGCCATCGCCAGCGCGCCCTTGATCGGACGCACCCGCCCGTCCAACGCCAGCTCGCCCGCCACCATCGCCGAACGCAGATCCACCGCGCTCGAGCCCGACAGCACGCCCGAAGCGGCCAGCAACCCCACCGCGATCGGCAGGTCGTACGCCGGCCCCTCCTTGCGCTGGTCGGCGGGCGCGAGGTTGATCAGCACCCGACCCATCGGCCACGCGTATCCGGTGTTCGTCAACGCCGAGCGCACCCGCTCGAGCGATTCTTTCACCGCCGCGTCCGGCAGGCCGACGATCGTCTCCTTCGTCAGGCCCGACTCGTCGAGATCCACCTCCACCTCGCACCGCTCGGCGTCGACACCAGCCAGCAGGAATGAATGGATCCGCGACAGCATCGCTCGATCATACCAAACAAAACACAATCGATTGTCTGACGCCCACCCGCGATACTCCACACATGACGTCCCCCACCGCACTGGCATGGCTCGCCGCCCTGGTTCCGGCCTTTCTGACCACTTCCGCCGCCGCGGGCGAGCCGCCGCCGCTTCGACTCGTGGTCATCGGGCTCGTCCACGGCCACGTCGAGGGCGCGCTCTGGAACGCCACCAACCGCGACGACCTCGAGCTCGTCGGCGTGTGGGACCCCAACCGCGCGCTCTTCGATCGACTCGCGAGCAAGTACGGGCTCGACACCGACCTCTACCACGCGGACCTCGACGCCATGCTCGAGAAGACCATGCCCGGCGCCGCCTCGGTCATGACCAGCACCGCCGATCATCTCATGGCCGTGCGCGCGTGTGCGCCCCGCGGGGTGCACGCGCTCGTCGAGAAGCCGCTGGCGATCAACATGGCCGACGCCCGCGAGATGGTCAACCTCTCGCGCACGCACGATGTCCACGTCCTCACCAACTACGAGACCTCGTGGTACGCCTCGGTCCGGCACGCCCACGCCCTCACGCGCGATCGCGGCGACTTCACACCCATCCGCCGAGCGGTCTTTCGGCACGGGCACAAGGGGCCACGCGAGATCGGCTGCGCCGACGAGTTCCTCGACTGGTTGTGCCGGCCCGAGACCAACGGCGCGGGCGCGCTGTACGACTTTGGGTGTTACGGCGCCAACCAGATGACCTGGCTCATGGACAACCAGCGCCCCAGCACCGTCCAAGCCACCACCCAGCAACTCAAGCGCGACCGCTACCCGCTCGTCGACGATGACGCGACCATCGTGCTCACCTATCCCACCGCGACCGCCGTGATCCAGGCCTCCTGGGCCTGGACCCACGACAACAAGGACACCGACCTCCACACCGAGGGCGGCTCCATCCACTGCGGCAAGTGGAGCGCGATGCGCGTGCGCGAGCCCGATGGCCCATCGCGATCGGTCGAGCCGCCGGCGTCGCCGCCTGACCTGGCGAACGAGTGGAGCCATTTCCGCGCCGTGGTGGTCGAGGGCGCCGAGCCCGACCCACTCGCCACGCTGGAGAACAACCTGATCGTGGTCGAGATCCTCGAGGCCGCGCGTCGCTCGGCCGCAACCGGACAAGCCGTCACGCTCGATCCGTAGCATGCCTCTGCAACCGGCGCGTATCTTCCGCCGCACCGCGCGACGGATTCACCGCCCCCGATGCATCTCTCTACGCGTCAAACCCAATCAACCTGAGAGAGAAGCCATGCCCAACACACCTCCCTCCAGTTCCCGTCGCCGCCTCGCGATCGGCGTCGCGCTCGCTGGGCTGACCCTCACGCCCGCCGTGTCGCTCGCCCAATCGGCGCCGATGGACGAGACGATGCGTGAGAAGCTCACCCTCGCCCGCGCCCTCTCCGACGTCTTCAAGCGGGCCGCCGACACGATCGAGCCCTCCGTGGTCCACATCACCACGCAGCGTCAGCAGACCGTGCGCCGCATGGGGATGCGCCCGCAGACCATCCTGCGTGATGGCGGCCTCGGCTCGGGCATCGTGCTCACCGACGACGGCTACATCCTCACGAACAACCACGTCATCGAGGGCGCCGCCCGGCTCGCCGTGCGACTCGCCGACCAACGCGAGCTCGACGCCGAGCTGGTCGGACGCGACCCCAACACCGACCTCGCGGTGCTCAAGGTCGACGCCTCGAGCCTCACGCCGGCGCGCTTCGCGCACATCCCCGTCGAGGTCGGCGAGTGGGTGCTCGCCGCCGGCAGCCCGTTCGGCCTGACCAGCAGCGTCACCGCAGGCATCGTCTCCGCCACCGGGCGCACGCAGGAAGAGCTCAAGGGCAACACCACGCTCTTCGCCGACTTCATCCAGACCGACGCCGCTGTCAACCCAGGCAACTCCGGCGGGCCGCTCATCAACCTCGACGGCGAGGTCGTCGGCGTCAACACCGCCATCTTCAGCCGCTCGGGCGGCTCCAACGGCATCAGCTTCGCCATCCCCGCCGCCATCGCCGAGCGCGTCATCGGCGACCTCATCCAGCGCGGCGAGGTCACCCGCGGCTGGCTCGGCGTCACCTTCAACACCCTCACGCCCGACATCGCCGAGCGCCTCGACATCGACGCCGATCGCGGCATCTACATCAACACCGTCAACTCCGGCTCGCCCGCCGAACGCTCGGGCCTGCGCCCCGGCGATGTCATCACCGAGATCAACGGCAGGCAGGTCGACGACGACGACCGCTTCCGCACGCTGATCGGCCTCGGGCAGCCGGGCGAGTCGCTCCCCGCGCGGCTCATCCGCGACGGACGCCCCGTCACGCTCGACCTCACCATCGGCGACCAGCGCAGCGAGCGCGAACGCCTGCTTGAGCGACGCGCCGCCGACACGGGCGCTGTCGCGATCCCACACGCCGGGCTCATCGTCGCACCGATCGAGCGCGATCGCGCCCGTTCCATCGCCGGTGACCTCGACCTCGACGAGCGACCCGGGGCCGCCATCGCCTTCGTCGATCCCGAGCTCGCCGAGAACACACGCTTCCGGATCGGCGACATCATCACTCGCGTCGATCGAACACGCGTCGAGGGCCCTGAGCAGTTCGCGCGCCTCTTCGAGGACGCCCAGCGCGTGTACCTCATCCGATTCGACCGCTTCGGCGGCGCCATGCAGGGCTACGTGCCACTCGGGGACGATGACAACGACCGCAACGAGCGTTAGAACGAACGCTACGCCTCGAGGGCCGCGGCCTCGGGCAGCTCCGGCGCCGCCTCGTCCGACGTGTGGCGCCCGTGCCACAAGAAGCGCACCGTGCGCTGCACGTCCTGCAGCATCAGCAGCAAGCAGGGCAGCACAACCAGGATGATCACCGTCGCCGACAGCAGCCCGAAGCTGATTGTGATCGCCATCGGAATCAGGAACCGCGCCTGGAAGCTCTGCTCGAGCATCAACGGCAGCAAGCCGAACACCGTCGTGATGGTCGTGAGCAGGATCGGGCGCAGACGCGCGCGACCGGCCTCCACCGCCGCCTCGTGCACGCCCAGCCCGTCGCGTCGCTTGCCGTTATAGAACTCGATGAAGATCAGCGAGTCATTCACCACGATGCCGGACAACGCGACGAATCCGATCAGCGACAGGAACGTCAGGTCGAACCCGAGCAGGAAGTGACCCCAGATCATCCCGATCGTCGCGAACGGGATCGCCGCCATCACTACCAACGGCTGCAGATAGCTCGAGAACAACCACGCCAACACGACGTAGATCAGCCCCGCGGCGACCATCATGCCCAGGGGAAGCGTGCCAAACGCGTCGGCCATCTGCTCCTGTCGCCCTCGCTTCAGGATGCGCACGCCCGGGTAGGCCGCCTCGATCTCGCGGAGCGTCGGACCGAGCGACGCCGTCACCTGCTCGGCGTTGTTGATCGAGGTGTTCACGTCCGCCGTCACGGTGATCGCGCGCTGGCGGTCCAGCCGACGCACGGTCGCGTAGCCCTCGCCCTCCTCGAGCGTCGCGACCTCTCGCAGCGGGGCCGCCCGCCCGTCGGGCGTGAACACGTGCGTGTCCTCAAGCTTCACCAGGCTGCGACGCACGTCCTCGCTCAGCGTCACACGCACGTCCACATCCTCGCGATCGCCCGCGAAGGTGAACGCCTCGAGCCCGAACACCGCGCCCTGCACCTGCTGGCCCACATCCGCCACCGTGAAGCCCAGCTCGCTCGCGCCCGGACGCAGTCGCACGCGCAGCTCGCGTTGCCCCGCGTCGGCGTCGTCGGCGATGCCATACACGCTCTCGTACTCATTGAGTCCGGCCTTGATGCGCTCGATCACCTCACCCAGCACCGCCGGGTCGTCGCCCACCGCGGTGTAGGTGATCGCGGGACCATCCGGCCCGCCCGCCACCTCTTGCAAGCGCAGGCTCTTGATGCCCGGCACGTCCTCCACGGCCTTCTGCACGTCGACGATCACCGCGCCCGAGCGACGCTCGCGTTCCTCCACCGGCGCGAGCTCCAAGATGATCTGCCCAAGGTGGCTCTGCTGCGCGTCGGGCGCGCTCCCGTCGAGCGAGGCCTGCGCGCCCACCGAGGCGTACACGCTCCGCACCTCAGGCTGCGCCAGCGCCGCGGCCTCGAGCTTGCGGATCACCGCGTCGGTCTGGTCGGCCGTCGTGCCGATCGGCATCACCAGATTGCCGTTGACCGTCTCCGCGTCGCTCGAATCGAAGAACACAAACCCCAGCCGCCCGCTCACGAACAGCGCCGACGAGCCGATCATGAGCGCCAGCGCCGACGTCACCGTCAGCCACCGCGCGCCAAGACACACACGCAGCAGCCGCGCGTATCCGGGGATCAGGATCTTCTGGAACAGGCTGTCGCGCCACGTGTCGAACCGGTACTCCAACCGCTGCAGCGCGTTGGTCTTGCCAGACGCCCGCTGGCGATCGATCTTGATCAGGCTGTGTCCCATGTGGCTCGGCAGAATGATCAACGCCTCGATCAGCGACACGCCCAGCGCGATCGCCACCACCCACGGCAACGCGCCGAGCAAGTCACCAAACGTCCCCTTGATCAGCGCCAGCGGCGAGAACGCGGCGATCGTCGTCAGCACCGTCGTCACGACCGGCCACGCGACCTGGTCGGCGCCGCGGATCGCCGCCTCGAGCGCGCCCTCGCCCCGCTCGTGCCGCGCCGCGATGTTCTCCGCGACCACGATCGCGTCGTCCACCAGCAGGCCGATCACCACGATCAACCCGAACATGGTGAGCAGGTTCAGGCTCAGCCCGATGAACGCCATTGCCGCCAGCGTCGCTAGCAGCGAGACGCCCAGCCCCACCGCGACCCAGAAGCTGATCCGCCAGTTAAGCAGCAGAACCAGCGTGATGAACACCAGCCCGAGCCCCATCAGCGCGTTGCGCGTCAGCAGATCCAAACGCCCCACGATGAACCGCGCCAGGTCGGTGGTCAACGCCACCTGGCCCGGAATGACCTCGGTCGCCGCGCGATCCACCCCGAGCTGGTACGCCCGCAGTCGCACCGACGGCGGGGTCGTGTCGCCCGGGCGCTTGAACAGCGCGCCGATCCGCTCGCCCAACGTCCAATCGATCCCCGCGCTCTCGAGCCCCGCGACGTAGGCCTTCACGAGCGCCGCCATGTCGACCGCGTCCTCGTCGCCGACCTTGAAGATCGTCAGCGACGCGCTCGGCTCGCCGTTGAGTCGCTCGCGCATGTCGATATCGACGAACCCCGCTCGCACGTCCGCCACGTCGCCCAGGCGCAGCACCTGCCCGTCGCTCGCCTCGATCACGATGTCGCGGATCTCCTCGATCCGGTCCTCGTCGGCGCCCAGCGTGCGCACCGCCACGCTCTGTGTCGCGCTGCGCACCGAGCCCGACGGCAGCTCCAGCATCCCGCGCCGCACCTGCTCGGACACGAACGGCAGCGACACCCCGTGCTCGAGCATCGCCGATGGACGCACCTCCACCCGCACCTCGTCGGTCCGCACGCCGCTGATCGCCACGTCGCCCATGCCCGGCAGCGAGCGCAGGTCCTCGCGGATGCGCTTGATCGCGCCCTTGAGCGCGCGCTCGTCGTTCGAGCCGTAGAGCGACAGCACGATCACCGGCAGGTTCGGCTCGAACTTGTCCACGACGATGCGTTCGGCCTCGTCGGGCAGGTCCTGCAGGCTGTCGATCTCGCGCTTCACGTCCGCGACCGCGGCGTCGATCCTCACGCCCTCGCGGAACTCGACCAGCACGCTGGCGAGACCCTCCTGCACCGTCGTTTGCAGCTCCACCACGCCGTCGAGGTCCGCGAGCCGGTCCTCGATCTTGGTCGCCAGCGCGTCCTCGACCTCGTCCGGGGCGGCGCCGGGATAGGGCGCGGAGACCTGCACCTGCGTGGGTCGCACCTCGGGAAAGAACTCGCGCCGCAACGTGACGCCGAACACCAGCCCCAGCCCGATCAGCGCGAACATGATCAGGTTCGCCGCCACAGGCTTGCGCACGCCGAACGCGGGCAGGCTCATCCCCCGCCTCCCACGCCGGCACTGGCGCCCTTGCGCTCCGCGTCGTCCGATACGGCCCGCACCCTCGCCTCGCCCGCAGCCCGCAGCCGCACCAGCGACCCATCACGCAGCGCGTCGAGGTTGCTCACGATCAGCGCGTCGCCCGCCTCGAGCCCCGAGTCGACCTCGAGCACGAGCCACTGCGTCTCGGCCTCGTCGATTTCGGGCAGCGATCCCTCGATCGCATGCGCCACACGCACGCGCCTGGCCTCGGCCCGAGCCGAGACGCCGTCGTCCCGTGGGCGGGCGATCAGCACATATTCCTCGTCCACCGCCCGTCGCGGCACGACGAGGCGCGTGACCCGAGACGCCGCCGTTACGCGTCCCATCACAAACTGCCCGGGCAGCAGCAGCGACCCGCCGGCCGCCGCGCGATCACCGGATGGATCCTGCTCGACCGCGACGAACACCGTCAGCGTGCGCGTCGAGGCGTCGGCCTCGGGCGCGACTCGCTCGATCCGCCCCTCCCAGCTCGACGCGGTCGAAGAGCCCTCGCCGTCCGACGACAGCCGCACGCCATCGCCGACCGAGACGCTCGTGGCGGCCGACACCGGGATGCGCAGCGGCACCTCGATCTTCGAGAGATCCACGATCCGCGCGACCGAAGCGCCCACCGAGAGCAGCTCGCCCTCTTCCACAGACACCGTTTGCAAATACCCACCGATCGGCGCCCGGATCTCCGCCCGCGCCAGCTCCTGCTCGCGCAGGCGCACCTCGGCCCGTTGCTGCGCCAGTCGCGCCAGCACGCCGGCTCGACGGCTCGGCATCATCTCCGAGCGCTCCGCGAGCGACGTGAACTCGCGCTCGACCCGCTTCACGCTCGCCTGGCGACGCTCGGCCTCAGACGTGTTGCCGGCGCCGCGCTCCAGCGCGTCGACGTAGCGCCGGTAGTCGCGCCGCTCGATGTCGAGCTCGCCCTGCAAGAGCGCGAGCTGGTCGCCGATGCGTCGGTTCTCGACGTCCCAGCCGTCCAGCTCCGATCGCGTCGCCTCGGCGAGCTGCCGCGCCGCCTCGAGCCGGTTCTCGAAGTCGATGAGCTCCAGCCGCACAATCAGATCACCCGCCGCGACCGGGGCGCCCGCCTCGATCGCGTCGGGTCGCGCCTCGACACGCGCCGCCACCTGGGCGGCGACCTCCGCGACATCCATCGCCCGCGCCGTGCCGTAGCCCGTCCACTCTCGCGCGACCGGCGCTGATGCGACCGGCGTGGTGCGTACCAGCGGTGCCTGCTCAACGATCGCCTGCTTCTCCGGCTCGGGTCGCACCGCCGCGGCGAACGCGACCACGCCCACCGCGATAAGCAACGCCACCAGACCCACCACGCCGCGGAACACCAGCGCGATCCAACGCCGGCCGTGGCCCGGCGCCGATCGGCGATCTTGCCCCCCGATGTCCCGATCAGACGTCCTGGCCGATGCTCGCGTGCTCGATTGGCCGGACTCGTCGCGTTCGTCCGTCATGCGACGCAACCCCTGTCCTTGGTTCGATCGCGGGATGCGCCCCACGCGCGCGTCCGCCGCTCGGGCGACTGTAGCGCCCGGATGCCTGCCGCCGCACGGCCCCCCACACACGGAGCGATTTCAGCACGGGCGGTCAAACACGCGACATACGCCACATCTCGACCACGCATCGTGGCGCCTCATCGCCACAACAACCCGAGACGCGGGTGTCCGAGCAACTCAGTCCTCAGGCACCGCGTCGCTCGTGACCACGGCACGGAACCGAGCACGGAGCTGGGCGGTGATCGGCCCCTCGACCCCCGAACCGATGATCGTCGCGTCCTCCTCGGATGGGCCGATCTTGGTCACCGCGATCATCTCCGCGGCGCTGCCGGTGAGGAAGATCTCATCGGCCGCGAAGAGATCGTCGCGGCTCAGGATCTTCTCGGTCACCTTGAAGCCACAGGCGGGCGCCAGATCGTTCATCACGAACCGACGCGTGATGCCCTCGAGCACCCCGACGGTCGCCGGCGGGGTGAACAGCTCGCCGTCCTTGATCAGGAAGATGTTGTCGCCCGAGCCCTCCGCCAGCTCGCCCTTGGTGTTGAACATGATGCACTCGAGGCAGCCGGCGTCGATCGCTTCCAGCTTCGCGAGGATGTTGTTCAGGTAGTTCAGGCTCTTGATGCGCGGATCGAGGCACTCGACGGGAATGCGCGGACGCTCGGCGAGCACCACACGCATGCCCTGCTCGTACATCTCGGGCGGGTAGAGCTCGATCTGATCGGCGATGCAGATCACACCGCCCTCGGGGCACTTGTACGGGTTGAGTCCCAGCGTGCCCACGCCGCGGGTCACGATCAGGCGGATGTACCCATCGACGATCCCGTTGGCCTCGACGCAGCGGCGTTGGATCTCGACCATCTCCTCGCGCGAGACCGGGATCTCAAGCCGGATGCGCTCGGCCGACGCCCAGAGGCGATCCATGTGCTGCCCGAGCTTGAAGATCTTGCCCTTGTAGATGCGGATGCCCTCGAACACGCCGTCGCCGTAGAGCAGCCCGTGGTCGTAGACGCTGACTTTCGCCTGGCTGGCGGGGACCAACTCGCCGTTGACCCAAATGAAGGGACGATCGGCGTCCGGGGAGGCCGTCTTGGCGGGCTCATCCAGGGTCGTCGACTCGTGCACGGGCGTGGGCGAGGTGGTCATCCGCGGTCCTTTCGAAGCTGCGTGCCACGCATCGTGGCGCTCGGAGCCCTGGCGATGGTCGGCCGTGTCGGGTGCCGTCGGGCGGGCTCGATCGCCGGGAGGCCCACGCCAATGCCATGGGTCGGGACCGACATCGTGCTCACCGGCAGAGCGGCCGATCGGCCTGAGCCGGGGGGTCGAGCGAGCTCGTGAGCTACGCAGGACGGCCATCAACGCGACGGGCCGACGCGGGGGCCTCCGAGCGCCCCGCTCCCAATCGGAGTCGGCGTCATGACTCGCCCATCATATTGATCGGGGCTCAACCGAGCGGCGGATGCCCTGAGAATGTTTCCAAACACCAAACAAATAGTCCGAATACCCACCCTAAACCCGAACTTCAGCGCCTAGAGCGCCCTTGGCCCGGGCCACAATCTGCTCGACCTGCGGGTCGACCTCCTCGTGCCGGAGCGTTCGATCGGGCGACCGAAACCGCAGCCGCGCGGTCACGGACTTCTTGCCCTCGCCGACTTGCTTGCCCCGGTAGGCCGACACGAACTCGAGCCCCTCGAGCAGCGCGTCTCGATCCTGAGCCAGCACGCCGAAGACCGCCGACCAGGTCACGTCCTCGCCGATGACCAGCGAGACGTCGCGCTCGATGCCCGGGAACGCCGGCGGCGCCTCCACCCCGCCCGGGGGCGGGAACAGCGCGACCAACGCATCCAGGTCCATCTCCGCGGCCGCGACCGGCAAGTCCACGTCCGAGGCCTTCCTCGCCGCCTCCGACACCAACCCCAGGCGCCCAAGCAGCCGCGGCTCGCCCCCCGCGTCCACGACCACCTCCGCGTGCGCCTCGGCGTCCCAGCCCGCGCTCGGGGGCGTCGCGGGACGGATCACGCAGCACACGCCGCGACCGCCCATCGCCCGCGCCAGCGCCTCCACCGCGCCCACCACTCGGCGGACGCCCTGCTGACGATCATCGAACGATCGCTTCACGCCTGTTCCCGCGACATCGCTCAAGAGCGTGAGCGTGCGCCAGCAAAGAGC
>JBCAXI010000026.1:0-15663 GCA_038534175.1 Planctomycetota bacterium
CGAGGTCGATGCCATTGCCCAGGAAGTCGCCGTTGCCCGCCGAGGCGACAAACGAGTCGCCCGAGATCGTCAGAGCCTCGATGCCGATGCGCGAGGCGACCAGGTCGGAGACGGTGAGAAAGCTCTCATCAGGGAGGGTGCGTCCGTAGCTGGCGTTGGCGGCGACGATGTTGACGCCGCGCTGGCGCATCATCGTGATGTAGTCGTACGAGCCGAGGAGGCCGGACTGCTCGTAGGTGCGTCCGCTGAACGACGAGGCCTTGAGCGGGAGGATGGAGATGTTTCGCGCGACGCCGGTGACGCCGAGCTTGTTGTCGCCGGTCGCGCCGATGAGGCCGGCGACGCCGGAGCCGTGCCCGCCGCCGAAGGAGTCGTCGTCGGGGTTGTTGTCGTTGAGCCCGAAGTCCCAACCACGGACATCGTCGATGAATCCGTTGCCGTCGTCGTCGATCCCGTTGTCCGCGATCTCGCCCGGGTTGATCCAGATGTTGTCGACGAGGTCGGGGTGGTCCCAGTCCACGCCCGAGTCGATCACCGCGATGATCACGTTGGGCGAGCCGATCGTGATGTCCCACGCCTCGACCGCGGAGATGTCCGAGCCGGGCGTGCCGAAGCCGGTGAACTCCAGACCGAAGTCGATGAATTGCCCGCTGTTGTCGAGGTGCCACAGCTCGCCAAAGTCCGGATCGTCCGGCACGGCCTGGCCCTCGTAGAGCACGTTGGGCTCGAGCCCGATGAGCCCGTCGATCGCGGCGATCGCCTCGCGGGCGGCCTCCACGTCCAGATCGCCCGCGACGTCGAACTCGGCCCACCTTCCGCGACCGATCGTCTCAACATTCTTCGGGTCGAGACCCAAGAAACCGCCGATCTCGGAGACCACGTCGTGCACGCCCTCGCCGAGGTGGTCGTCGAAGGTCGCGATAAAGCTGCCGACGAGCGATTCGACCTCCGTGTCGCCCCAGGAGAGACGCGCGATCGCCGACTCGATGAACGGGCCGGTGCCGGCGATCTCGTCCAGCTCGGCCGCGGTGTACGCCGAGGTGTTGAAGATGGCGTCGAGCTCGACCGGCGCGACCGATGCCGAGAGCACGATGCGCCGCTCGAGCGTCTCCATCAGATCGTGCCGCTCTCGGCGGATGGCCCGCCCTGCCGAGCCGGAGAGGGAGCGGGGAGCGGAGAGACGAAGACCTCGGCGCATGGACATCGGGGAAGACTCCAAGAGCAACGCCCGATCCAGAAACGATCGAGCCAGAACAGCACACGGACCCACAGACTGTCGCGGCGACTCGGGACCGACCATCGGGCCCACTGCTCGGCCTATTGGTAGGCCCAACATCTCAATCCACCACCCGGTCAGAACCCCCACTCGCCGCGCGAGCCGCGAGGCCAACTGATCCAGACGCCGCTCGAAAGGCCGGACGGAGGCCACCGCCTCGCCCCGCCACCGGCATGATCGCGAAAGGCCTCCCAAAAGGCAAGATCCCACACCGGTGAAACACCCCAAAACCGGGAACAGGCCCGAATCAAGATCGCGGCTGATGACGTGCGCTTAGGTCGCAGGGGCCGCGGCGCCCCGAGCGGGCGCCGCCGCGTCCAGCAGACCCAGCAGCAGCTCGGCGTGCCGACGAGACGCCCCGCGGCTGGCCTCGACGCACGCACGCCCCGCCTCGGCCATCGCCCGGCGCGACTCTGGATCGGCGATCAGACCCGCGATCGTGGGCGCTAAACCGTCCGCGTCGCAGACCCCCAGCCCGCCCGCGGCGACCAGCCGATCGCGGATGACCTCGAAGTTCGACATCCCCGGCCCGCACAACGTCGCCCGACCCAACGCGATCGGCTCGATCGGATCCGACCCGCCTGGCATCGTGAAGCTCCGCCCCACCACCACCACGTCGGCGAGCTCGTACGCGAGGCCTAGCTCGCCGATGGAGTCGAGCAAAAACCGCTCGGCGCCCGCCACCGGCCCGCCCGCGGATCGGCGGGCGCACGCGCCATCGCGAGCCAACGCTTCGAAGGCCTCGTCGAACCGCTCCGGGCGCCGAGGGGCGCATAGGAGCTGCACGCCCTTGGGCGTCGCGTCCCGCAGCAGCGCTTCCTCGCCCGGGGCGGTGCTGCCGCCGACCACAAGCGGGCGCGATCGATCCACGCCCAGCTCGCCCGCGAGCTCGATCGCTCGGCGGCTCGGCACGGCGGGCGCCTCGGGCGCGGCGTCCCACTTCATCGAGCCCGTGATCAGACAGTCATTCGGTGCCACGCCCATCGCCTCAAACCGCTCGGCGTAGATCTCGTCCTGCACGGCCGCGAACTCGAGCGAGGCGAACATCTCGCCCACCACCCGGCCGCCCAGCGCCTTCGAGACGCGCCGGTACCCACGGAAGCTCGATCGGCTCAGGCGCCCGTTGATCACGCACACGGGGATCGACCGCCGACGGCACATCCGCGCGAACTCGGGCCACACCTCCAACTCCACCAGCGCGACCGCGTCGGGCCGCACCGCGTCGAGAAACCGTCGCACCGCGAAGCTGAAATCAAGCGGGTACCGCACGACCTCGCACGAGTCGGCGAACAACGACCGTGCGCGCTCGATGCCGGTGTCGGTGCCCACTGAAAGCACGAGGTCGCACTCGTCGGCGAGCATGGGGACCAGGGATCGCAGGGCACCGACTTCGCCCACCGAGACCGCGTGGAGCATGAGGCGGGGGCGCTCGGGCCGGGGCAGGGGCGGGCGTTTCCCAAATCGCTCGCCCCAGTCGCCGCGGGCCTTGCGCATCCAGATCGGGGCGGTCGCGCCGGCGGCAAGGGCATAGAAGGCGTCGAGCGGGCGGAGCACGAGAAGACGATACCGCCGACGAAGGACACATAAAAATCTCGGACTTTCCTGGCCAATCTCACAACACGCGTCAGCCTCTCACCGTCGGGAAGATGAGAGTCGGGCGGTGGGGCCGAGAAGAAACCGAGAGGAACACACCATGACCACGAAGCATTCGTGGGGCGCGATCGCCCTGTGCATCACCGGCTCGACCGTCCTGGCGGGCACGGTTTTCACCGATCGGGCGATGTTCGAGGCGGCCCTGAGCGGCACGGCCATCGAGACCTTTGAGGATTCGCCGCTGGTTGGCACGACCGACGACGGCGGCGTCGCGATGATCGCGTTCGACGATTTTTCGGTGAGCACCGTGCCCAACGCGGCGAAGGTGATCGACGTGCCGTTCTTCGGCGCGGCCAACACGACGCCGGGCGGCTCGCAGTACCTGTACCTCGACACCGATGTGGGTGGTGTGGGCAGCGAGGCAACGTTCGCGTTCAACGCCGCGCAGTCGGCGTTCGGGTTTGATTTCACCGACATCGACCAGGCCGTGGGCGACGTTTCGGTCACCATCGCGGGCGATTCGTTCACGGTCCCGAACGCCGCGAGTCAGGACGGATTCTGGGGGTTCATTGCCGACCCAGGGGAGGCGTTCTCGTCAGCGGTGTTGACAAGCGAGTCCGACAGTGGCTACGGCATCGACCAGGTGACGTTTGTGCCCACGCCAAGCGGCATGGCGATGCTTGCGGCCCTGAGCCTGGTGAGCGTGAGACGCCGAGGCCGCTGATCTAATCAGAGGTTTGATGCTCGATGCACGGCGCCCCGCGGGCCCCCGCCCTCGGGGCGTTTGCTGCGCGCTATCTGCGGTTGACCACCGCGATGATGTACCCGTCGTAGCCCTTCTCGCCCACGGTCTGCATCGCCGTTGCGTGGACGCGATCGTCGCCACCGATCCGCTCGAGCAGCCGACGCACGCCCAGCACCCCGGGCTCGTCGCTGTCTGGATCGGCGATCCGACCGCCACGCACGACGTTGTCCACGATGACAACGCCGCCGGCTCGTGTCAGGCGTTTGGCGTGCTCGAAGTACTCAGGAATGCGTTCCTTGTCGGCGTCGATGAACACGAGATCGAACGGCTCGGGAGCAACCAGGCCCTGGAGCGACTCGAGCGCGTCGCCCACGATGATCTCCACCGCGTCCCCCACGCCGGCCGCATCGACGTTGGCCCGCGCGACCTCGGCGTGCTCGGGTTTGAGCTCGAGCGTGACGACGCGTCCGCCGGAACCAACGCCCCGCGCGAGCCAGATCGTGCTGTATCCGCCCAGTGTGCCGATCTCGAGCACGCGGCGCGCGCCCGCCACCATCGCCAGCAGCATGAGCTGCTTGCCCTGATTGGGCGCGACCTGGATGTCGGGCAGCCCGCCCGCGATGCTGCGATCCAGCGCGCCTCGCAGCGCGTCGTCATCGGCGCCCAGTGCGTTTGCGAACGCCGCGTCCACCGCGTTCCATTGCTCTTGGTTCATGCTCGCCCGTCGTGCAGATGGCCATCGCCGCCGCAGACGCGGCAACGCTGGTCGAGGTCGTGTCGAGTGGGCGGGCGGGGACTCGAACCCCGGACATCTCGCGTGTAAGGCGAGCGCTCTGGCCAACTGAGCTACCCGCCCTCCGGCGTCGCCACGCCGATGGGCTGGGCCATGCTATCCGCGCCGGACAAGCTCCAAGCACACGCGACGGGTCAGTACACGAGGTTGTTGTAGCTGCTGTTGATCTGGAACGCGCCGGTCACGAACGAGACCTGGCCGAACGCGTTGGTGGGCGTGAAGATGTAATCGTCGGTCGCGCTGAGCGAGGCGACGTTGCGGGTCGCCAGGTTGTTGGCGCCGTTGAGCTGCATGCCGACCGCGTTGCTGATGAGTGTATTGCGGGTCGCGGTGGACCCGAAGCCATCGATGAGCACGCCGACGCCGTTGTTCCCGCGCGCGACGCAGTCCTCAACGAGCGAGCCATCGGCCGCGACGACCCCGTTGCCGTTGTTGCCGACGGCGAGGCAGGCCCGCACGACGCCTCCGACCACGTTAAATCCGTCGCCTCCGGTGTTTCGCGCGAGGCAGCCGACGATCTGGGCGCCGGTGTCGAGCAGGGTCTCGAATCCGGTGTTGCCACCCTCGGCGGTGCAGTGGTTGGCGGTCGAGGCCGAGCCGAGGCGGAAACCCACGTCGTTCTGGGTGGAGACGCAGTCCGCGATCGCGCTACCGCGACCGATGGCGAAGCCCGCGTCGGTGTTGTCGACCGCGCTGGAACTGGCGACGGAGGCGCCCGAGGCGAGCATGAACCCGCAGGCAACGTTGTTGATCGCGGCGGAGTCCTCGACGATCCACCCGTCGCCCAGGGCGAAGCCCTCAGCGCCGTTGCCATCGGCGACCGCGCCGTCGATGATGCCGCCGCAGCCCCCGCCGATGCCGCGGCCCGAGTTGCTGCGCACGGTGCAGTTCGTGATGACCCACGCGTCGCCCACGTCGAGGCCGTCGCCGCCGTTGTCGGCCGAGGTGATCTGATCGATCACGCCCGAGGAGGCCATCGCGGCGTGCACGCCATCGCCCCCCCAAAGCTCGATGGTGCCGCGCTGGATCACGATGTTGCTGAGCGCGCCCACGACGGTGATGCCGTTGTCGAGCCCCGTGCCCGGGCCGCGCAGCGTGAATCCGTTGAGATCGATCGAGACGTCGTCGATCAGCACAGTCACACCCGTCGTGCCCGCGCTGGTCAGGTCCTGCGTGAGGTAGTACGAGCCGGGGGCGATGATCGTGAACGGCAACGCGTCGATCTCGATGCGCGGATCGGTCTCCTCGATGCCGGTGGTGGTCGGGCCGACCGGACCGGCCGGTGGCGTGAGCGGGCCGGCGAGCGCCGCGCCCGCCGCGAGCGTCGGAAGCAGCGCTGGCGCGAGCCTTGTCGCAAGCGTGGACAGGTTCGCCGGCCATCGGCCCAAGGCGTGGGTGTGATGCGATCGAGTTTCGTTCGCGCGCCAGCGTGCCATGGCAAGCCTCCTCTGGTGATTCCCTCGGCGCCGCGCGGGCGCCGGTCGGAATGCGTGTCGCGCGGTCGAGAACCGAGCGCGCGGATCGCGGGCCGCCCTGAGGCGTGCCCACGATGCAATAGATCTACGTCACAGCTCGCGCAAAGACACCCGAAATCGGCGATTGATATCAACGCGATGAGACACAATGAGATGCGTTGAGACGCGAGGCGAGATCCCGAGCCCATCATCGCCGCCGGATGGGGGCGCCGATAGGCTCCCACGCGGGGGTCGCATCGTGGGGGACGAATTGCCGCATGCCGCCAACGGATCCGCCAACTCCAAACGACGACGAGGCCACCTCGTCCCCCCGTTCCCCCCACCCTTCCCAGCCAGCCCAACCCCGGCCCCACCAAGATGAAACGGTGGCGGTCCCGCCGCGCGTCTCGGACGAGCCGACCGCCCGGATCGGGCGCGACATGCCCACGTCCGCCGAGGGCGCGGCCCGGGCGATCGACGACGCGGACCTGCTGCCCAGCGTGAAGAAGATCGGCGGATACACCATCCGTGGGGTGGTCGGCGTCGGGGGGATGGGCGTGGTCTACCGGGCCGAGCAGACCTCACCCAAGCGCATCGTCGCGCTCAAGGTCATCCGTCCCGGGCTGGTCTCGACCTCGCTGATGCGTCGGTTCGAGCACGAGGCGCAGGTGCTCGGGCGGCTGCAGCATCCGGGCATCGCGGCGATCCACGAGGCCGGTGCCGCCGACACCCCGGCCGGCGTGACGCCCTACTTCGCGATGGAGTTCGTCGCGGGTCGCGAGCTTGAGCGGTACCTCTCCGACGAGCGGCCGAACCCGGCGCGGGTCGCGGACCTGTTCGCGAAGATCTGCGACGCGGTGCAGCACGCGCACACCAAGGGCGTGATCCACCGCGACCTCAAGCCGTCGAACGTGCTGGTGGATCGATCGGGCCATCCCAAGATCCTGGACTTCGGCGTGGCGCGGGCGACCGACGCGGACATCCAAGCGGTGACGATCGAGACGAGCGCCGGCACGCTGATCGGCACGGTGCCCTACATGTCGCCCGAGCAGATCGCTGGCGACCCGGGCGCCCTGGACACGCGCTCGGACGTGTACACGCTGGGCGTGCTGCTGTTCGAGGCGCTCGCGGGTCGGCTCCCGCATGATCTGCAGGACGCGACGATCATCGAGGCGGCACGCACGATCACCGAGACCGAGCCGCGGAGCCTGGCCAGCGTGGCGCCGCGGCACCGGGGTGACCTGGCAACCATTGTCGACAAGGCGCTCGAGCAGGACCGCGAGCGGAGGTACCAGTCCGCGGGCGACCTGGCCGCCGATCTGCGCCGCTTTATCGGGGACGAGCCGATCAGCGCTCGCCCACCCTCGACGGCGTACCTGTTCCGCAAGTTCGCTCGGCGCAACAAGGCGTTCGTCGCCGCGGGCGCCGCGATCGTGCTCGCGTTGCTCGGCGTGACGGCCGCCGCGATCGCCGCCGCCGTCGCGAGCGAGCGTGAGAATCGTCGATCCGAAGAGGTCGCGGACTTCTTCGGCGACATCCTGCTGCGTCCGGACCCGACGAGCCTGGGCGGACGCCGCGACATCACGCTGTTCGAGGTGCTCCAAGAGAACACGTCGCGCATCGACGAGGAGTTCGCGGATCGTCCTCGGTTCGCCGGCGAGTTGCACGAGCGATTCGGCGAGACGCTGTACAACCTCGGGCACGTCGCCGAGGCGCGGGCCGAGTTCGAGCGCGCGCACGAGCTGCTCGAGGGCGAGCTCGGGCCCGACGACCCCACCGTGCTGCTCCAATTGAGCAATCTGGCGATCATCGATCGCGACGCGGGCGAGCTCGACAGCGCCGCCAAGATCTTCGTGCGGCTCATCGAGCGCGAGCGCGGGCGATCCCGCTCCGACGCGCGCCTGCTCTCGAGCTACCTCGACAGCCTCGGAGGCGTGTACCGCCGGCTGGGCCAGCTCGACAACGCCGAGCGTCTCTACACCGAGGCGATCGAGCGGCGCGAGGCGATCGTCGCCGACCCGGGCGACGCGAGCGCGACCGACCGCACCATCGACGCATGGAGCCTCCGCGCTTCGATCAACAACCTCGCGCTGGTCCGCCGAGAGTCGGGACGGCTCCGCGAGGCCCACGCGGCGCTCGCCGCCCTGCTCCAAGATTGCAAAGACGCCGAGGCCGCAGAGGGGGACGTCAAGCACACGCTCACCTTTACCGTGATGCGCAACCTGGGCATCACGCTCGCCGACCTCGGGCGACTGGACGAGGCGATCGAGTTGCAGCGTGCGGCCCACGAGGCGAATCTCGCAACGCTCGGTCCATCGCACCTGCGCACGATCGGCTCGGGGATCACGCTGGGTAAGTCGCTGGGGTTCGCGGACCGACGCGACGAGGCCGAGCAGCTGCTGCGAGTCTGCGTGCGCCGCGCGGAGGAAGACCCCGACATCGGCCCCGCGCACCTGGTGACCAAGCTCGGTTGGCTGGGCCTGGCCGACGTGCTGCGTTCGATGGACCGGGCGGATGAGGCCGTCGCGATCACGAGCGCCATGGTCAATGCGATCGACACGCACGACACGACGACGCCGGAGCGCGTGCGCAACGCCGCGTGGCTCACGCACGGCCGGGTGCTGCTCGCATTGGACGACGCACCAGGCGCGATCGAGGCCTTGCGCCGCCCGGCCACGGCGCTCGACCGCTCGCTCGGCCCCGAGCACTGGCGGACGGCTGACGCCACCGCGTGGCTCGCCGCCGCCCTGCAACGCGCCGGGCACCGCGCGGAGAGCCAGCCGATGGCCGACGCCGCGCTGCGTCGGCTCCAGGAGGCGCTCGGCGAGGCCCATTGGCGCGTGCGCGCCGCGCACCAACGGCTGGGGGTCAATCCCGACGCGTCATGAGCCGGGCGCCCAGCGTGAAGGTGGCCGCGCCCATCACGATCAGCTTGGCACAGGGCCAGACCATCTGCGAGAGCGTCCAGCCCCGCCAGATTGCGCCCTCGTACGCCTCGATCGCCCATCGCACGGGACTCAGCCCGCCGACCACATCGAGCCACGCGGGCATGAGGAACCGGGGTGCCATCGCCCCGCCCACCATCGCCAAGACAAGCAGCACCGCCCAGCCGACGCCCCCGGCGGCCGACTCGGTCTTGCCGCAGACCGCCAGCAGCATCATCAGACCCACAAACCCGAGCGCCACGCTCAGCACCGCCAGCACCAGCGCGACCAACGAGGCGCTCGACAACAAGCCGAACGCGATCGCGCCCACGACGAGCAGCACCACCGCGAGCGCGACATTACCCACGAAGCACGCGGTCGCCTTGCCCGCCAGCACCGCCCACGCCGGCGTGGGACCGGACCGGATGCGCGCCAGCGTCCCACCACGCCGCTCGGCGACGAGCGAGACACCAAAGCCCGCGGCGCACGCCATCACGCCCCAGACCAGCCCCTGCGGAAAGGTCACAAGAAACGCGTTGCGATCGGCGGCCGCGGCTCGCTCCAGTCGGACCGGCACCGGATTCGACGCGAGCGACGCATCGCCCGGCGGTGCGAGCGCGGCAAAGGCCTCACGCGTCACCACGCCTCGGAGCAGGCCCGCCTCGGCCTGACGCGCCGGGTCGATCGCGATGACCACGCCGGGCGCCGCGTCCCGCGAGACGACCCGCCGCGGCAGATCGACCGAGCCGAACCCCGGCTCGATCTCGATCGACGCGACGCGGGCACCCGATCGCACGCGCGCCCGCGCCGCCTCGGGCGTCTCCATCACCTCGACGCTCAGCGAGTCCGACGCGCCCAACGAGTGCAGGAGCGCCCCGGACGCCTCCGAGCCGTCTCGATCGACCACGACGATCGGCAACCTGGCGCCCGGCCCGCTTCCGGGCCCAGAGAAGACCAGCCCGAAGAAGATCGCGATGAGCAGCGGGAAACCAAAGACAAAGAAGAAACCCACGCGATCGCGCCACAGCAGGAGCAGATCCTTGCGGGCCAGCGAAAGAACGGATGGCGCGAGGCGTGGCATCGACATCAGTCCCGCAGCCTCCGCCCGGTCAGACGCATGAACACCGACTCGAGGTCGGGACGCTCGACGTGCACCTCGCGCGTGGTCGGATCGGCGAGCGCCTCAGCGACGAGCCGCATTGGCGTGTCCGTCTCCTGCTCCACTACGCCCGCGCCCGACTCGATGTGCACCCGAGGCGGGCCGCCGTGCTCGTCGATCAACGCCGCGACCTGGCCCTCGACCAGCACGCGCCCGTGGTCGATGATGACCACGCGATCGCACAGCCGCTCGGCCTCCTCCAGGTAGTGGGTCGAGCAGACCACCGCGCAGCCCGCTTGTCGGAGCGACGCGACCACGTCGAAGATCGCGTGCCGCGACTGCGGATCGACGCCCGCGGTCGGCTCGTCGAGCAGCACGATCGCCGGATCGTGCGTGATCGCCATCGCGAGATTGAGCCGACGGCGCATGCCACCCGAGAAGGTCCGCGCGCGACCCTTGGCTCGGTCGGCCAGCCCGACGCGATCGAGCGCGGACAAGCTCCGCTCGCGCAGCTCTCTCCGTCGCACGCCGAAGAGACGCGCGAACAGCGCGACGTTCTCATACGCGCTGAGCTCGTCGTACAGCGCCAGTTCTTGAGGCGCCACGCCGACCCGCGCCCTCGCACTCGCCCGAGCCGGCGAGACCCCGTCGAGGCGCACCTCGCCCGATGTGGGATGCAATCGGCCCGCGGCGATACTCAGCGTGGTGGTCTTGCCCGCGCCGTTCGGTCCGAGCAAACCGAGCACCTCGCCCGGGCGGACGTCGAGCGATACGCCGTCCACGGCTCGGAGCGTCCCGAACGACTTCGTCACCGCCTCAAGCCTCAGCACGGCGCGATTCTGCCGGGCGCCGACCCTCCGGTCAACGCGCCCGGCTCTATCGTGCCCGCATGATCCGCCCCCGCACGACCACCCGACCCTGCGCCGTCGGCCCCGTGACCATCGGCGACCGGGGCTCGCTGGCGATCCTCGCCGGGCCCTGCGTGCTCGAATCGCTCGAGCTCGGCCTGCGCATCGGCGAGCACGCCCGCGAGGCCTGCTCGGCCGCGGGCGTTGACATGGTGTTCAAGGCCTCATTCGACAAGGCCAACCGATCGAGCATCGCCTCGCCCCGCGGACCGGGGATCGAGCGGGGCCTGGAGTGGCTCGCGACGATCCGCGATCGCCTCGGCTGCCCGGTGGTGACCGACCTGCACGAACCGTCGCAGGCCGAGGCGGTCGCCCAGGCGGTCGATCTGCTGCAGATCCCCGCGTTCCTGTGCCGCCAGACGGACCTGCTGCTCGCGGCGGGCGAGTCGGCCGCTCGGCACGGGCGCGCGGTGAACATCAAAAAGGGGCAGTTCCTCTCGCCCGCGGAGATGCGAGGCCCCGTGCGCAAGGTTGTCGAGGCGGGCTGCTCCAATGTCATGCTGACCGAGCGGGGCACGTTCTTCGGGTACCACCGGCTCGTGAACGACTTCATCGGCCTCGGCGATCTGATGGAGTTGGACGCCGACGGCGCGTCGCCACCCGTCTGCTTCGACGCGACGCACTCCACGCAGCTGCCCGGCGCGACGGACCAGTCAGGCGGGCGCCCCGAGCGCTCGCCGCTGCTGGCCCGGGCCGCCGCGGCCGCCGGCGTGCACGCGCTCTTCATCGAGACCCATCCCGATCCGGCCTCGGCCCTCAGCGATGGCGCGACGCAGCTGCCCCTCGATCAATTCGCGGCGCTCATACAAACAGCCGCCCGGGTGCACCGGGCGGCGAGGCAGTAGACGCCGCCCCAAGCGGCGGCCGATCAGGATCTGGTTTGACGAGTGGCGGCTCGCCGTCAGTTGGCGGCGGCGGCGGCCCGCATGCGACGGAGCTGCAACGGACGCTCGGCGTCGTCCTCGATCGGATCGACATGCACCTTGCGGCCTTGGAAGACCACGCGCCCCGTCGCAACGCTGAACAGCGTGTCGTCCTTGCCGCGACGCACGTTGAAGCCCGCCTTGAATGGCGTGCCGCACTGGCGGACGATGATCGCGCCGGGCTGGGCGACCTGCCCGCCGTAGAGCTTCACGCCGCGGTACTGCGGGTTGGAATCGCGCCCGTTCTTCGACGAGCCCTGGCCCTTCTTGTGTGCCATCGCAAGGTTCCTGTCGTCTAGCTCGCCGCGGGCTTCCACCAGGAGGTCCGCGTGCGGTCGCAACGGTAGGCGATCGCCCGGCGTCGAGTCCACCCGCACGAGGCCCTACCAGAGGCGGGAATCGGTCTCGCCGCGGGCGCGGCGAAGTCATTTCGGGTCTAGCGCATCACCCACACACGCCCGCAGACCTCGAACGGCTCGGCGCGGTCGACCCGGATCTGCCCGGGCGTGCAGTACTGGACCATGTACGTCTTACGCGTGACGAACTCGACCAGCTCCTTGGTCTCAGGATCCGGGATGAACATCCGCTTGTTCTCCCCGCTGAAGCCGATGAAGAACACCGACAAGCGGTCGGCGTCCAGATCAACCGCGGGCCAGACAACGAGCGCCTCCTTGGCGTTCTCCTCGCCCTGGAGCAGCAGGTCCTGCACCGCGAACTGGGTCTCGAGCAGCGGATTCTGGAGACGATTGAGCAGCTCGGCATAAACCGATCCGGGCACGCCGCGGCCCGCTCGGACCACCTGCCCGCGGTCGGTCGCAAGATCGAACGCCGGCACGAAGAACTGGTCGCGACCGGAGTTGTTCTCGACCTTGAGCGTGAGATACCAGAACGCCCGGGGCCCGCTGGTGGTGTCGACTGTCGCGATGCGCATGGGCCCGAGCTCGAGGTCGAGCTCCCACCGCGAGGGCGTCGGATCGGGCTCTGGCGCCATCGCGACCAGCACCACGAACGCGAGCGCCGCCGAGAGGGTGCCGAACGCGAGGCGAGCGATCGAGCGGCGATGTTGGGGGCTTCGAGCGGGTGCAAAGGAAGGGGCAAGGGCGGGGCGCATCGGGCACTCCAGTGCGTGTCGTCGGTTCGGATCAGGCCGGTCGGCACCGGCTCGCCGAGGTGTCAGCCAACACCGCCTATGTCGCTTGACGGCGGCTCGTGTGCGTTGCTCGGGCACCCCGCTCGACGGGTTGGCGCCGATCGGTGCGATCGATTTCGAGCACCCGCCCGCCAGCCTCACGGACCCAGGGGCAGCGGAGCTAGTCTACTCATCCGCGTCGATACGCGGGCCGACGACGCGGGTTGCCACCGGTTGCCGGCGAGACGGGTCCGTTGCGGGGGGCGTCAGGCTTGGACCGGGCGCGCCACGGGTGGGCGCGCAGGAGTCGTTGATGCCGAGTCCGTCATCCCAGCCCGAGCCGCCTCGCGAGTCGGAGCCGATCGGCGTTCGGCGTGTGGCGCCCGAGCACGCGGCGGCGGCGGCGGAGCGGCTGCTCGGCCGCCGCGACGCGCACTCCATGACCGCCGCTCGGCAGTTCGTTCAGGCCGCCCCGAGTCATGGCATCGACCTCTCGCTCCTCTGGACCACCCGCGCCAACCCGATCGGCCAGGTCGCGCTGGTGACGCCCGGCGCCGGGCGCACCGCGATGCTGTTTCTCGGTGAGCCGCGTTCCGATGACGGCCCGTCCGACGCGGTCGCCCGAGAGCTCGAGCGACTGATCGACGCCGTCGGCGAGGCGATCCGCGAGGACGCGCGGCACGAGGTCGCGGTGCTCCAGTGCCTGCCCCTGCCCACGCACGACTGGGCCCACTCGGCCCTGCGTTCGAGCGGGTACACGCATGTGGGCGATCTGGCGTATCTATCGGCGTCGCTGGGATCGCAAGCGCCGCCGAGACCCGATCCGCCGGGAGGCGTGCGGGTGCGCCTCGCGAGCGAGCTCACGGGCGACGACGACCTGCTGCGCGCGCTCGATCGCTCCTACGAGCACACGCTCGATTGCCCAGAGCTCTGCGGGCTGCGCTCCACGCGCGACATCCTCGACTCGCACCGAGCGGCCGGTGAGCACGACCCCACGCTGTGGCGGCTCGCGTACATCGATGACCGGCCAGAGGGCATTTGTCTGGTCAACCCCAACGCGGACACGGGCGACGCCGAGTTGGTGTATCTCGGGCTCTCGACTGAGCTTCGCGGCCGCGGCGTGGGTGCGTGGCTGCTCGCCCGGGGCATGGACGAGACCTGCCGGCGCGGGATTGACCGGATGATCTGCGCGGTCGACCTGCGCAACACCCCGGCGCTGGCCCTCTACCGACGGTTCGGGTTCACGGAAACATCCCAACGTTCGGCCTTCGTGCGCACGCTTGATTGAGGGATAGAAGTTTTTGTAACGAAAACTGGAGGATTTCACCCACAGTTTGCTCCCAATGCTCCCTGGGGACGTGGACAAGATTTTTGGAATCGCTGCAAACCCTTGTCAAAGCTGGCTCAAGCGATGTGGACGGATCGAACGAGCGAGGTTGTGCGTTGATGAAGACGTTTGCGATCGCTACGGTCGTCCGGTCGAGCCCGTGGGTTTCGGTTCGATTGGTGGCGAGCAGAGAGGGCCCGGTTTAGGGCCGATGTTTCTCAGCTTGACTCGCGAGGACGGGACCGGTTCGAGCGAGTCGAACGCATCCAGCTAGATATCGGTGCATCGCGGTGGATTTGCCGCGAGGGCGATCTCTATGCCCTGTTGTTCACATGCCCTGTTGTGGGGAGAGGCGGAGCCGTGAGCGTGGCGAAGGCGAGCAGGCGTGCATCCACTGAACACTCGGACGCTCGCGGCGCGGGCCGGGCAGGCCGGGACGGCGCCAGCGACCCGACACGCGAGGAGCCGGGGATGGACGCGGCGTCACAACGCATCACCGACGGCATTCGTCGGCGTTTGTCTGACGAGGTGGGCGATGAGCCGTACCGACGCTACTTCGAGTCGCAGGCCCAGCTCGAAGCCAAGCCGGGTCGCCTCGAGGTCACTGCGGCGAACAGCTTTGTCGCCGACCTGCTGACCCGACGGTTCGCCGACGCGCTGCGTCGCGCGGCGGGCGCGGAGACGAGCACCTCGCCCGACGACATCTCGCTGCGGATCCGCGTGGACGAGAGCGCGACCGATGCGTCAGGGAGCGGGGCGCCTGCCAGTGGCGGGCGCCCGGGCGACGACACGGGGCGATCCATCGACGCGGCCCCCTCGCGTCCGGGCGGGCCGGATCGACAGGGCGACGCGGACGCGCCGGATCGGCGCGGACCCTCAGCGCGGGGCGGACGTCGTGGGCCGATCGCCGGCAAGCGCGACCATCGGCTCGACCAGTTCGTCGTGGGCGCGTCGAATCGCTTGGCGCACGGAGCGGCGGTCGAGTTCTCGCGGAGCCGCGGGCACACGAGCCTGAGTCCCTTGTTCATCCACTCGAGCTGGGGGCTGGGCAAGACGCACCTGCTACGGGGCATCGTGGGCGAGGTGAGCGCCCAGCAGCCGGGCGCCCGCGTGCGGTACACGACGGGCGAGGTGTTCACGAACGAGTTCATCGCCGCGGTGCGGAGTGGCTCGCTCGACGGGTTCCGCCGATCGCTGCGCTCTCTCGATCTGCTGTGCCTCGATGACGTGCACTTCCTCTCGAACAAATCCAAGACGCAGGAGGAGCTGCTGCACACGTTCGACGCGATCGCGTCGGACGGCGCCAAGCTGGTGTTCGCCTCCGACGGGCATCCGCGGGAGATCGCCGAGCTGAGCGACGCCCTCGTGTCGCGTCTGATGGCGGGCATGGTGGTGCGCATCGACCCGCCGGACGAGACGCTACGGCTGACGCTGGTGCGGGCGTTGGCGGAGCGTCGGGGCCTGCTGCTCGAGGCCTCGGCCGTCGCGATCA
>JBCAXI010000027.1:0-15552 GCA_038534175.1 Planctomycetota bacterium
ACTCGAGGCCGAGGGCGTCGATCGAGACGCGATGCGCGTTCCTCTGCGCATGCTGACGATCGGTCTCATCGCCCGTGCGGAGCAGACGATCAAGGAGCACATGAAGACCCGGGGGGTGCAGCCGGTGTCGTCGCAGTTGCTGCGCGCGCTGCCAGACCGTGACTGGCGCGACGGCATCGAGTCCAGCTTGTCGGGCCGGATGTACGAGGCCTGCATCGGCGTCGCGCTGCTCTGCGACGAGGTCGACATCGCCCTAGACCTGCTCGCCGAGGGTGTCGAGTCGAACCCCGAGGCGGCCCGCGCGCTGGCCGAGTCGTTCCTGACTCGGTGGGTCGTCAGGCTTCGCGCTGTCGACGCGCCCCAGCGGCAGGAATTCGCTGGCTACTTCTACTTCGGGTCGCGTCGCCCATCGCCGACGCTCACGCGAGGCCGACAGAATCGGAACCTCGATCGTTTGGGCCGCCTGCTCGATGTGATGGAGGAGGCGGGCGTCGAGTCCCGCACGCTCGATGGCGTGGTTCCGGCATTCGCGGCCTGCCACTCGCGAGCCGAGACCTACGAGCGCGAGACGGTCGAACGTGTGCTGGGGCCCATCGACGGGATCGCGCCGGCGGTGGCGGCGAGCATGGCCGGCTCGATGCGATCCGGTCTGAACGGGGACTGGCGGAACCGCGAGGCCCAGCAGGACGCCGGGTTCCAGCGCAGCGAGTCCGAGCTCCGCGCGATCGTTGAGCGGGGCTACGAGCTCGCGATCGATCTGATCGACTCGGCGATCGAGCGTTCTAAGGCCGACAAGTGGGAGTTCGCGCTCACCAAGGCCTCGCTCGTGTACGACCGGATGCGGTTCCGCCGCCAGAAGGACCAGGACGCCGCCGAGTACCACTCCGCCCGGCGTGAGGTGTTCCGTTCTCTCGCGGACGCCGCCGGCCAGTACCGCGCGGTGGTCGAGAATGGGGACCTCCGCCCCGACGTTGGGCTCTACATCACGTGGTTCGCGCTCAGCCTGGGGTCGAGCGATCTCGGCGCGCTCACCGCGGACGATCTTCTGACCGAGGGTGTCGAGAACGCCGACCAGATCGACCTGATCCGCGAGGATCTGCTGCGGTTCGAGCCCGAGATGACCGAGCGGCACATCGGCGCGTTCGCGCGCGAGATCTCCGCCGCGCTCCCACAACTCCAGCCGGACGCCAAGCCGAGACTCGTCGAGGCCGCCGCCAGAATCGCCGGCCACCATCCCGCCGGCGCGCCGCTGCGGCGCACGCTCTCGTTGTATCACGACCTGCTAGACGACGAGATCGAGCTTCGCATGTCTCTCGACGGCGACGAACGCGTCGGAACCGAGCCCTTCGGGGTTTCGCTGACCCTCCGCTACACCGCGGAGATCGACCGCTCCACCGGCGGCTTCGCGCAGTACCTCCAAACCTCGTCGTACGGCATCTACAACGGCAGGTGGCAGTTCATCAACCACCGCGAGCGACTCGAGCAATCGATCCGTGAGTCGTTCGGAGATGCTGTTGAACTCGTCTCAATCGGTTACTTCGCCCCGATGAACCCGGCGGCGCCGGTTGCCCAACGCGGCGAGCGCGGCTGGGAAGAGAAGCCATTCGCCTATCTCGTGCTCCGAGCGACCGACCCGAGCGTCGACGCCGTGTCTGAGGTCCAGGTCGACCTGACTTTCGAGGACACCAACGGCTCGGTCGTGCTGCCCGTCGTCTCCAATACGCTGCTGATCGACGCGGACTCGGAGCCCATCGCTCGCCCAACCGCCGATGTGCTCGTCGAGCAGGTCGTCGATCCGCGGTCTCTGCTCGATGGCGAGGACGGCCGAGAGGTTCGCTTCGATGTGACCGTCACGGGTGCCGGCGTGATGCCGACGCTCGAGCGTTTCCTGCCGACGCTCGACGAAGCGCTCCCGGGCTATGCGGTCGACATCGAGAAGACCGAGGACGAGCCGATGGAGATCTCGGTCGCGTTCCTCACGGCGCTGGAGGAGTACCAGAAAGCCTCGGACGAGGCGTTCGACCGAACAAACGCGTACGACTGGGATCCGGATGAGGACACAAGCCAGTATGTCGAACCAAACGAGGCGGGGCTGTTCCGTCTCGGCTCGTCGCGCACATGGTCGATCACACTCGTGCCCGAGTCGGGGAGTGTGGCGTCGCCGAGGGGCTTCGAGTTTCCCAAGCCTGAGGGCGTCGGCGACGCGTTCGTTGTTCGTCAGAGCTTCGACGATGTCGACATCGTCGAGGTCGCTGGATCCTCGGTCGTGTTCGATCGTGGCAACGCGAATTGGTTGTTGTGGACGGTCCTTCTCTTGGCGCTCGGCGGCGTTGGTGCGATCCTGCTCGTGTTCCGACGCCGCCAAGCCGTGGGCGAGGCGGAGACCACGTCCGGCATCGCCGCTCCCGATCGTGACTCACCGCTCAGCGTCGTGATGACGCTCAGACGAATCGAGGCGGGCTACCGCGATCGCCTCGACGAAACCGAGGCGCGCGAGTTACGTGAGGAGATTGACTTGATCCAGCGAGCCCACTTCGCCAACGGCGAGACACATGAGCCAGTCTGCCTCCCCTCGACACTCGACCGCTGGCTCAAGAGAACCCGCCCGACAAGCCCCGCGACCGAATCGTGAGCCCATCGATCGCCGCCCGTGGGGAGCGTGATGTCGGTTACGTCGAGTGGGTTCGGAGGGCCGAGCGGCGGGTTTCTTTCGCCGGACCAGACGAACAGGGAAGAGATCGCTCGTGTCAAATGACGGCTTGGCGTTGACGCGTCACCTCCAAGCCGCATTGACGCCTGCTCCAGCATCGCTCGCGCACTTCCGTTTGGATGTGGGCTCCTCGCTCGATAGAGCACGAGCGATAAACCTCATGGTCTCGCCTCCGTCCTGGGGCGTTCGATGTGAGTCAGAGCGGCCGCTCACACATCCTTTCAATACGTCGCATACCGTCAGCTAAGCGCCCGTCGTTCGCGCGCAGTTTGCATGAACGACAGACGGGCGCCATGGGCATTGACATCAAACTTGTGCGATCGAATGCCATATCGCGCATTCCTCGCCGGCCGACTGGGGCCGCTGATACTCGTCCGGCACGGCAAGGTCATTGAACGTGCACGGGCAGGTGGGTCAATGAGCCCCGGCATTGTTAAGGTTAGCGGTTCTCGGGTGGTAAAAAATCAATAAATCTACTTTATCATGGTAAGCTACTGCGCAAGATGTGCCCGAAGTAATTATTACTCATAACTTGTCCGCGTGATGATGATGTCATCGTTGTGCCCTCCGATCACGGTGGGCAGTGGCACATTGTCTTGTGCATAGACGATGTGCTCCGCTCAATCAAGCGTATCAAAACAATCAGCCGGGATACAAGACTTCAAGGCGGATCACATGTGAATCTTGTCGTCAATATACACGAGCGCATCGAGTGTTGTAAGAGGATACTGAAAAGGCCCGTACAATTAAATATGACTCCGCCGCTAGAAGTATTGCATAATAATATTTAGAATTTTTGTCTACCAGTGCATGAGTCTCATCGACTACATTTATTCGCCTCAATTGGTTCAGATAACAGGACTGGCGGCAATACCTGATCCTGCGTGACGATGAAGGCATGGGGCTAGAGGGCGGTGGTTGTGAGAGCAAGTCGTTCATCGTTGCGCGGCGTGGGCTGCGCGTTGGCGGGCAACTCGAGATCTTCGGGGAGCAGTATCGTGAGGCGCCGTGGAAGCTGTTGGACCAGGTCCCGACGCTGAGCGCAACAGAACTCGCGCTCTCGACGAGGTCGTCGGGCGTCGGCGAGGTCTGCATCGATGACGACCGGGGTGTCTTCAAGATCCGCGAGTTGCACGAGCAGCTGGCGTTCATCGGCACCGGCGGGCCGAAGACGGAAGGCGAGCTCGCGGTCTGGCTCGATCAGCGGATCCCGCATCCGGACATCGCGCCGGGCGACTCGACGCTGTTTCTTCGGAAGATGATCGAGTCGCTAATCGAGCAGCGTGCGTGCTCGTTGGCAACGCTTATCGCGTCGTGGGTCCGCCTTCAAAACGTGGCCGAGTCAAAGATTGACTCGCGCCGACTGCGGATGATGAACGAGTTGTTTCAGCACTTGCTGCTCGGCGGCGACGAGGCCGCGGCAGAGACGGAGCCAGCGATCGCGTTCGACTGTCCGCTGAACACGTACCCGGCGCGATCGCTCTACGAGGGCAGGATCACTTTTGAGAAGCACTACCACGACGTGGCCGGCTACATGAGTGGAGGAGAGGCTGGGTGTGCAAAGATCATTGAAGGTCTCGATGAGGCGCGGTGTCGGGTCAAGAGCATCGAACGCCAACCGGAGTGCTCGTTCTCTCTGCCGCCGTCGATGAATAACTTCTACCCCGACGGTGTCGCGTTGCTCAGGGAGGGCTGTGAGCTGTGCGTCGAGTACTAGGGTGTCGACCGAATCTCGAATGACGACACGAACACGAAAGAGAAGCAATTGATCGGTGGGCTGTGGGCGGAGCGGCGCGGCGGCGCGGCGTATGAGTGGGTGTTCATTCGGTCTCGACTGGTGGTGCGCATCGCGGTGGTGGAGGTTGGAGCCGGGCGCTTGTGGGTGTGCTGAGGAGCGGCTCCATTGCGGCGAGCGGGGGCTCCCGCGGTGCCGTGCGATACGGACGGTAGCAGGCGCGCATACGTGTGCGAGTCTCGAGTGCGAGCACGAGCGTGCGCTGCCGTCGCGAAGTGGCGGTAGAGATGGCTTGATGCGTCTGCGATCAACTGGGCTGCGTGCGTCGCGCGAGGGTGCAGTCGATGAACCTATTCCGCGCGTGAAGCTAGGCAAATCATGGGCACGGTCCACGTCGCGATTTCAACGTGGATTGGGCGTGCCATTAGGCAAACGGGTCGCTTTGAGCGAGGTGCGAGCCATGGCGTGTGGTAAGGTGCGTTCACAGGAGGGTTTCTATGATGCGGTCGGTTGTGTCGGTGATGTGCGCGGTATGTGTGGCCTGGTCTTCGGCTTCGGGAGGGCCGCTGGTGCCGCCCGCGGGTCCGGTGGCGCCGAGTGATAGCCCGCCGGGTGAGATCGAGCCGCGGACCAACGTGAACGCGCTTCCTGGCGACGCGACCGCGACGCACGTCATCTCCACGTCGGGCAGCTACTTTTTGACCGGCAACATCTCCATTGCTACGGGCGTTGCGATCCGCATCGATGTGCCCGCGGTGTACCTCGATCTCAACGGATTTCAGATCTCGAGCGCCGGGTCGAGTTGCGTTGAAGCGACCGCGGGGCTCGCGGTGATCGAGAACGGGCGGGTCGGCGCCTTCACCAGCACGATCAACATCGTGAATGGCGTGGTGCGGAATGTGATCTCGAACGCGACGGTTCCTGGCGAGTTTGTGGCGGTCGACTCGTTGGTCGAGGGCTGCCGCTTCGACGGCGGGAGCTTCACTCGTTGCATCATTGAGAACGCCCAGTCGGCGGTCTCGTGTGACGCGACCGAGTCCGCCTTGCGGAGCTGCCGCCTCCGCAACGCGACGATCGTGCGAACGATAGCTGAGTCGTGCTTGTTCGCGAGCGTCGATGCTGTGGACTCGACGCTGCGTGACTGTCAGTCCTTCTCGTCGAGCAGTCCCACGGCCGCGTTCATGCTGCGTCGCTCGGCAGCCGAGTCGTGCGTCGCGCGTGACGCGGTCGGATTCGGATTCGACCTCGATGAGGGCAGCGTCGCCGAGACCTGCATCGCCGGGAGTTGCGGATTATCGGGCTTTCTCGTTGAGCGGTCGGCTGTGAGCGCATGCATCGCGATCGACAACACGGACTTCGGCTTCATCATTGACAGTGGCGCCGCGGCCGGATGCCGAGCCGAAGGGCACTCGACGAGTGTCGGATTTGAGTGTCTCAATGCCTCGTCGCTTACCGAATGTGTGGCGACGGACAATCTTGGCGGATTCGGGCTCACAGGACGCTCGGTAGCCAAGGCGTGTGTCGCGACCGGCAACACGGCGCTCGGATTCTTTGTGAACGACGGGTCCGTGGTGCAGCAGTGCGTCGCCGCCGACAACGGTAATTCCGGAATCCAACTCGGAATCAACAGCCGTGCGCTCGGCTGTTGGTCGTCATCCAATGGCAACACCGGGTTTGTGGTGGGCGGCGCCACGACGGGCGTCGAGATCTTGGAGTGCTCCGCGGTTGCGAACGCGAGCCAAGGTTTTCGCCAGGAATCTCCGTCGCTGATCGCCAAGAACCGCGCGACTGGCAACGCCGTGAACTACCTGCTCGGGATGCCCGGCGCCACTCCGGTGGTCTCCCCCGGAGCTGGGGTAGGCGCGTGGGACAACATCGAGTATTAGAGTTGGCTGGTTTGAGTATCCGGTGGCCGCTTGGTCTCGATGACTTGGAGTGAGTCCACCTGTCTGTGTTGATGGGCGTTCCGCGCGTTCGCGCGGGCGCCGAGTGTTCGGGTTTCGGAGGCGTCACGCGATGGGTCAGCAAGGTTTGTCAACCAAAGTTCTCCGTGGTGCCTCGTCGTCTCGCTCGTTCCAGCGGGCCGATCTGGAGCAGTTGGAAGAGCGACGGCTGCTCGCGACGTTTCTCGTCACCAATGCGGGCGACGACGGATCCGGCTCACTCCGCGATGCGCTCGCGCAGGCCAACGCCGATGCCGCGGCCGACATTATCGAGTTCGATCCCTCGCTCGATGGCTCGACGATCACGCTGACCCGCGAGTTGTTCTTCGTGCACGACACGACCATCAGTGGGTTGGGCCGCCCGAATCTGACCATCAGCGGCGATCGCGCGACCCGCGTGTTCAGCAATGGCGATGGCGCGACCGTCGTGATCGAGGGGCTCTCGATCATGAACGGGGTCGCGTTTGGCAGCGGCGGCGGTGGGGCGGTGCTCAACTCGGTCGGCATGATGACGCTTCGCGATGTGTCGATTCTTCAGAACTCCTCTGACTTTGGCGGAGGCGTGCGCAATCGAGCGACGATGGTGATCGAGGACGCCGATATCATCGTGAATAACGCGTCGCGTCGGGGTGGCGGAATCGACAACGAATCCGGGTCTTTGACCATCCGCGATTCGACGATTTCGGCGAACGAAGCGAATGGCGTCAGCGGCATCGGCGGCGGCATATACAACGACGCCGTGCTCGATCTAACGAACGTGGATTTCTTCTTTAACAAGGCGGGCTTCTCGGGCGGGGGTGTGTACCACAACATCAACAGCGAGCTGACTGTCAGCGGGGGCGAGATCACCAGCAACTCGGCGGTCTTTGGAGGTGGCGGGCTTTACGCGCTCTCGGATGCGGAGCTCGACGGGGTCTTGGTGACTGATAACGAGGTCACAGGGGCAGACTCGATCGGCGGCGGCATTCTGATGAGTGCCAGTAGGCTCACGCTCTCTAACTCGATGGTCGTCGACAACAAGGCGATCGGGATGGGAACGCCGCGTGGAGGCGGCGTGTACTTGGTCGGAGGCGGAGCTCAGATCACGGAGTCGCAGTTCACGGGAAACACCGCGTTCGAGGGCGCGGGTCTGTACTTCGGCGGTGGTTCTGGCCAGTCGGGTGTGGCGATCGAAGACAGCCGGATCGCGGGCAACACCGCGTCGGGCGTGGGTGGCGGTCTCTATGCCAATGACGCCTCGGTGACGATCCGGCGGACGCTCGTCGAGCTCAACGCAGCCGAGAACGGCGGTGGCATCGCGCAGCGCATCGATGGCTCGATGTTGGTGTTCGACTCGACCATTCGATCGAACACCGCAACGGTGACCGGCGGTGGGGCGTTCTCGCGCGACGACACGTTCTTGTCCTTGACGCGTAGCAGCATCTCGGGCAATCACGCGAGCGCGGGTGGTGGCATCTGGGCGGGCGGCCAGTTTGACCTGAGCAATTCGACCGTGTCTGGCAACACGGCGCGCCTGGAAGGCGGCGGCGTGCGGCTGGTTGGCGCGAACTCGACGATTCGTAATTCTACGGTGGCCGAAAATCGATCCGATTCGGAGGACGGCGGAGCGACCAACGCGATCGGCGGCGGGTTGAGCGTTGCGTTGGGAACGCTGAGCGTGTTCAGTTCGATCGTCGCTGGGAACTTCCGTGGCACGGGCGCCGCACCCAACGAAGTCTCGAACACCAATATCAATGTCTTCTTTAGCAACTCGTTGATTGGCGACGCCCAGACCTCCGGCGGGGCCGAAGCCGGCGTCAATGGCAACATCGTCGGGGCCGACGCTCGGCTCGGGCCTCTCTCAGACAACGGCGGCCCCACGCTGACGCACGCCCTGTCGGACCGGAGTCCTGCGATCGACGCCGGTGGACCGAATGGGGCTTTCCTTGAGAGCGACCAGCGCGGGCTGCCGTTCGTTCGGGAGCACAACGGCGCCATGGATATCGGCGCGTTCGAGTTCCATCCCGAGGCGCTCGTCGTTGACACGGCGCAGGACCAAACGCCAGGCGACTACTCGCCGGGTGACCTGTCGCTCGCCGAAGCCATCGCGCTGGCCAACGCCATGCCGGGCCTCGTCGAGATCACGTTCGACGCCGGGTTGCTGGACCAGGCCATCACGCCGAGCTCATTGCCGACCATCACCGGCGAGGTCTCGATCCTGGGTCTCGGCCGCGATCGTCTCACGATCAGTGGTGTGCGGCTGCACAACACGGGCCAGAGCAACGTGATCACCGACCTCTCGATCACGGGCAGCGACGAGGGCGCCGTGTGGAATGAGGGCGGCCTGGCGCTCAACGATGTCCGGATCTTCGACAACTCGAATCGGCTCGACGGCGGCGGCGTGATCAACTCGGGCATCCTCGCCATCCGCCGATCGGTCATCGACTCGAACACAACAACCGAGCGGGGCGGTGGCGTCTTCAACGATGGGCAGCTCACGATCGAGGCCAGCTCGATTACCAACAACGTTGGCGGGCGCGGTGGTGGCGGCGTCGCGAGCCTTAACAACGCCGTGATCAGACAGAGCGAGATCGCCGGCAACGCGGCGAACGGCCGATTCAACGCCTCGGGTGGCGGCGTGTTCAGCGATGGCGGCCTCACGATCTCCGGCAGCACCATCTCGGGCAACACGGCCTCTCTTGGTGGTGGGCTCAGCCTGCGTGGCCGAGATCGGGTCGCGGGCATCCTGGCTAGCACCATCGCGTTCAACACGTCCACGGGTCTCAGCGGCGCGGGCGTGCCGGGAGTCTGGATCCAAGAGGCCCAGTTGACGGTCGTCATGACTAGTTCGATCGTGGCCAACAACGTTAGCAACACCGGCCTGGTCAGCGACATCGTGGGCCCGAATCTCAACGCGACGAGCTCGTTCAATCTCATCGGCGATGCGGATAGCGCGGGCGGGCTCGTCAACGGCGCCAATGGCAATCTCGTGGGCGTCGATCCAATGCTGGCGGCGTTGGCCGACAACGGCGGCGGCACGCGGACACACGCGCTCGCGGCGGGGAGCCCGGCAATCAATGCTGGAACGCCGATCGCGCTTCAGGGCCCGTTTGATCAGCGTGGAGCGCCGTTCGTCCGCACGTCGGGCGGCGGGACGGACATCGGTTCGTTCGAGCGATTGCCGGATGTGCTCGTCGTCGACACGCTCGCCGACGTGGTGGACTCCGTGTACGTGGACGGTGAGTTCTCTCTTCGCGAGGCGTTGGCGATCGCGAACGCCCGGCCGGGCGCCGACACGATCGCGTTCGCTGACTCACTCGCCGGCACGATCGCGCTCGATGCCGGTGCGACGCTCGAGATCACCGGCGATGTCGTCATCAACGGCCCGGGCGTCTCGACTCTGGTGATCGACGGACTTGATGCGGTGGGTGTGTTCTCGAACGCCGCGGAATCAACCATCCGTGGCGTGACGATCACCCGGGGCTTCTCGGGGCTTGGCTCGGGAGTGCTGAATACCGGAGCGCTTCTGCTTGAGTCGGTCGTGATCAGCCAGGGAGGCGCGCGGAGTGGGTTCGGAGGTGGTGTCCAGAACGGAGCCTCTGGCACGCTAACGCTGATGGATAGTGTGGTGACTGGCAACACCAATGGCGGCGTTGTCAATCGCGGCTTCATGACGATTCTGCGCTCGACGATCCACGACAACGAGGTGGCGGGTGACGGCGGCGGCGTCTGGAGCTCGGGCGTGTTGACGCTGACCAACTCCACGGTCTCGGGCAATCGGGCCCAAGGACGCGGCGCTGGGCTGTTCTTCGTTTCTTTGGTGGTTAATGCGACCGATCCGGAGACGATGATCTCCGGCTCGACGATCGCGTTCAACCAGGCGGCGGCTGCCGGGAACGCGACGGACGGCGCCGGGGTGTTCATCGAGCGGGGACGCGTGCGCCTCACGGGTTCCATCGTTGCGGGCAACACGAGCGGTGTGAGCATGGCGCCGAGCGACATCCTCGGCGTCCCCGGCATTGGTCTTCCGCTCGAGCCGGGTAGCTCCTTTAACCTCGTGCAGGACGCCGGCAGTGCCGGCGGATTGATGGCGTCTGTCGCCGGCAACCTCGTCGGCGTCGATCCGATGCTGGCGCCCCTGGCCGATAACGGCGGCGTGACGCCCACGCACGCGCTGCTGGCGGGCAGCCCCGCGATCAACGCCGGCGATCCCTCGCCGACCCTTACCGGCGACCAGCGTGGCGTCGGGCGCCCGCGTGGTCCCGCCGCCGACATCGGCGCGTTCGAGGTCAACCTCGCCCCGACACTCGGTGGCCTCACCGCACCCGCCACGGGCCTGCGCGGCTTGTCGATCGCGCTCACGGCGGACAACGCCCAAGATCCCGACGGCCCGCTCGCACGGGTTGACTTCTACCTCGACTCGAACAACGACAACATCGCCGACGCCGATGAGCTGCTCGGCTCGGACACGGACGGCTCGAACGGCTGGTCGTACACGCTGACCGAGGCCCAGTCCCAGGCGCTGGAGATTGGCGCCGCTCGGTTCATCGCGATCGCCATCGACGCCGATGGTCTGGTCTCGGAGCCCGCGTCGACCACCGCGAGCATCGCGCGGGCGCTGCCGACCCTCGCGTCGGTCGGGTTCTCTTCCTTGGAGTTCGCCCAGGGCGACACGGTCCTGCTCACCGCGGCCACATCGGGCGACATCACCGCTGGGCAGGTCTTGTTCTACCTCGATGTGAACAACAACGGCGTGGTAGATGACGGGGTGGACGTGCTGCTCGGAACCGACGCCGATGGCACAGACGGATTCAGCTACCAGATCACCACATCGCAGTCCACCGTGTTCTCGCTGGGGGTGGTGAACGTCCTCGCATCGCCGTCGGATGGCGCGGGCGGCGCTGGCGAGCCGGTGACCCAGTCGGCGAACGTGCTGTACAGCCTGCGCTCGCAGGCGCCCGGCGCCGTGCGGGGCGTGAGTGATTCGGTGGACAACCACCGCGTCGTGACCATCAACCAGGCGGGTGATCCGCTGGTATTCGAGCAAGAGGGCTGGAACGCGATCAACCTCGCCGTCACGATCGGGGCACCCAAGGCCGTCGGCCAGGCGGTCACGTGGCTCGATCCGAAGGATGGTCTCGTGTACTCCGCGTACGCCTCGCAAAGCGGCCTGGTGCTGCTATCGCGCACCGGTGACGGGACCTGGTCGTTCCGCAATCTGACGACCGAATTGGGCGGCAACGCCGCGGCGTTCGTGGGCGATGTCACGCAGTTCATCTCCGCCGCGCCGACGGGGCGTGTCATCGTGATCGCCGGCGTTTCGGGCGACGGTCGGATCGTCGCGTACCAGCAGTCCGCGACGGACGCGTCGATGTTCCAGTTCGTGGACATCTCCGCGAGCCTGACTTCGGGCGGGTTCGCAACGCCGCAACTCACCGAGCTCATCAGCTACCGCCCCTCGTGGGACGCATGGCATCTGGCGGGCATCGACACGAACGGCGACATCATCTCGGTCTGGCAACCGCCGCGTCGGACCGACTGGCGCGTCGACAACCTCTCGGACATCACCGGCGCCTCGCCGCTCGCGGGCGGATTGTCGGTCATCCTCACGAGCTGGAACGGCATCACGCTCACCGGCGTCGACGCCGGGGGCAAGGTGAGCTCGACGTGGTGGGTGCCGAGCTTCGGCGGCGACTGGCAGCAGGTCAATCTCACCGACGCGTTCAATGGGCCCACGCTCGAGAACGCCGCGCTCACCTCGTTCTACACGCCGTGGAACGCGCAGAACTACGCCGGCGTCAACAACAGCGGCGAGATCGTCGTGTACTGGTGGATCCCGCGGTTCGGCGGGCAGTGGCGTACCGACGTGCTGACCTCGGCGGAGGGCGCGTCCACCCGCATCAACTCGGCGTTGAACGCGCACGTGTCGAGCGCGAACACGCTCAACGTCTTCGGCGCCGCCGAGGATGGCTCAGTCGTGCGTGCGTCCTGGCAGCCGGGCGCCATGTGGGGCCTGGAAAACCTGACGAACCTGGCCGCTCGGACACCCTGAGTTACTCGAGCGCTGCTATCTCCGCGGTGTTACGAGCCCGTCTGGGGCGTCCGGGGCTCGGCCTCTAGAAAGGTCTGGGTCGCGTCCCACATCGCCTCGAGGCGATCAAGCCGCTCGCGCGCGCGATCGCCGAGGCGAGAGACCGTCCGGCTCACCAGCAGCTCGGCCGCCGCGACCGCGGGCAGCGAGCTATCAAAGGGCCCCTGCGGCGGAACGCGCAGCTCGCACCACGCGTCCGCCAGCGAGGCGATCGGAGACAGCGGACCGTCGGTCACCGCCACGATGGACACGCCCTGGTTGGACAGCGCTTGCGCCGCGATCACCGCCCCCTGGCGGTAGCGTTTGAAGTCGAACACGACCGCGCAGTCCGCGTCGGTCGCGTGGCTGAGGTCGCGGCCCACGCCGTGCTCGTCGATCAGACGCACGTTGGCAAGCACCATCGAGAGCCCGCTGTGCAGCACGCGCGCGCCGGCCAACGATGTCTCGCCGGAGAGCACCCACACATTGGCCGCCCCCAGCATCGGATCGACCATCGCGTCGAGGCGCTCGTCATCGAGCGTCTCGAAGACGTGCTGGAGCGAGCGGTGGATCTCGTCGCGTGTCGCGGTGGCGTCGTCCTGCGGATGCCGAATCCGGGCGCTCGGCGTCGAGAGGCGCCGCGAGACACCGTCGCGGATCCACGATTGCAACTCGGTGTAACCCTCGAACCCGAGCTTGGTCGCGAACCGGACGATCGACGGGCGGCTTGTCTCGGCCCGTGCGGCCAGGTCCGACACGGTGCCGAACGCGAGCAACATCGAATCCTCGAGCACGTGCTCGGCGATTCGGCGTTCGGTCGGTGTCAGCCGGGGGCCGGCCTGGGCGATGAGGTCTTGGATCGACACGGATGGGTGTCCTATTGGGCGTTTCGTTGCAATGCCGTGCTCAGAATGTACACTTAGTTACAGTCTCGATCGAGCCGATACGCGCGTTGTTGCCGAGTTTCGGCGCCGCAGGAGCCACCGATGATCCAGTCGAAGTCTGAGTCGCAGCCGCCGCACGAGTACGCCCCGACCGACCGCGAGCAGTCGTTCCTCGAGACCGTTGAGGACACCCGATACGAGCGACAGATCATCAACGGGCTCGCGCCGTTCTTCAACGAGAAGGCGCCCGACGACATGATGTCGTTCTACAGCGAGGGCGAGGTGGCGCAGCTGCGCGTGCTCAAGGGCACGGACCGCGATGTCGAGTCGCGCATGCCCGTCAAGATCACCCGTCACTACTACGAGCTCGCCAAGACGAGCCCCTCGATCCAGCGCATCGTGAAGGCCAGCCCGGACGAGACCGAAAGCCTCGAGGGCTCCGAGGATCCCGGCAACCAGATGGACTACAGCCCCGTCGAGGGCCTGCTCCATAAGTACGAGATGGGCCTGATGTACGTCGTCTCGACCTGCTCGGCCCACTGCCGGTTCTGCTACCGCGAGGAGCTGATTGCCCGCAAGGACATCCAGCGTCAGGATGGCACGGTCAAGAAAAAGGGCCTCGCCAAGATTCCCGAGATCATCCCCTACATCAAGATGCACAACGAGCTCGTCGCGCAGAACGGCGGCGTGCACCCCGAGACAGGCCGCGAGAAGCTCCGCGAGATCCTGCTATCCGGCGGCGACCCGATGGTGCTCAACAACTCCAAGCTCGCGGCCTGGTTCGCCGCGCTCGCCGAGGCGGGCGTCGAGACGATCCGCGTGGGCACGAAGGAGATGGCCTTCTTCCCGCAGCGGTTCGACGACGCCTTCCTCACCATGCTCGATCGCTTCCACGAGACGTACCCAGAGGTCGGCATGAGCTTCATGCTCCACTTCGAGCATCCCGATGAGATCATTGCCAAGGACGAGAACGGCGAGTACATCCGCGACGAGAAGGGCATCCTGCAATGGGTGCCCGAGACGGGCAAAGCGATGCGAGGCCTCGTCTCGCGCGGCTGGCTCACCGTCGAGAACCAGGCCCCGATCATCCGCGGTATCAACGACGACCCCGACGCGCTGCGCGTCCTCCAGCGAGAGTTCAAGCGAGCGGGCGGCGAGAATCACTACTTCTTCTGCGGACGCGACATCGTCGCCTACAAGGCCTTCAACATCCCGATCGAGAAGGCGTGGCAGATCCTCAACGAGTCGCAGCGGGGCCTCTCGGGTGTCGAGGCGCACGCGCGGATGTCGATCACGCACTACAAGGGCAAGACCGAGATCGCGGCCGTCACGAACGAGCCGATCCCGGGCCTCAAGGGCGCCGAGCACGGCGTGGTCATCATGAAGCTGCTGCGCAACGCGGCCGACGCGCCCGATCGCGGCAAGGTCTGCATCGTCGGGCGCAATCCCGAGGCCCTCTGGTTCGACGACTACGAGGATCGCGTGCTGTACGACGAGGCCGGGCTGTTCGATTACGCGCGCACGTCCATGCGTCAGCCGGTCAACCCCGTCCGGATGTGCCAGTGATCGACAAGCGCGTCGCCACCCCAGCCGAGGCCATCGCGGACGTCCGCGACGGTGCCACCGTCATGATCGGCGGGTTCGGCGAGGCGGGCAGCCCGATCGAGCTGATCCACGCGCTCATCGACCACGGCGCGAGCGGCCTCACCGTTGTCAGCAACAACACGGGCAGTGGGGAGGTTGGCCTCGCCGCCCTGCTCAAGGCGGGACGCGTCGCGAAGATGATCTGCTCGTTCCCGCGATCGGCGAACTCCACCGTCTTTCCTGATCTGTATCGCGCCGGCAAGACCGAGCTCGAGCTCGTGCCGCAGGGCACGCTCGCCGAGCGCATCCGCGCTGGCGGCGCCGGCATTCCCGCGTTCTACACCGCCACCGCGGTCGGCACGCCACTCGCCGAGGGCAAGGAGAGCCGCGCGTTCGACGGCCGCGAGTACGTGATGGAGCGAGGCCTGCGCGCCGACGTGGCCCTCATCAAAGGCGACCGCGCCGACATGCACGGCAACGTGATTTACAACAAGACCGCGCGAAACTTCGCGCCGCCCATGGCGATGGCCGCCAAGACCACGATCGTGCAGGTCGCCGAGATCGCCCAGGTGGGCGATCTGGATCCCGAGACGATCGTGACGCCGGGCCTGTTTGTCGATCGCGTGATCCGAGTCGCCGAACCAGCG
>JBCAXI010000028.1:0-15336 GCA_038534175.1 Planctomycetota bacterium
CATGCTCGACTGAAACGCTGCGACCTTCTCTACTTCGCCCGCACGCTCAGCCTCCTCGGCTCGTGCCGCTTCAGCCGACTCTCGCGCTTCCTCCGCCTCCACCGCCCGCGCGTCCGCCAGTTCTCGCTGGGCGTTCGCCTCCACCAATCCATACGTCGTCCCCACAAGCCCCACGCCCAACGCGCCAAACGCCACGCCAACTCCCGCCACGAGCGCCGTGTTCCGCTTGCTGAACTTCCGCACCTGGTACCACGTGCTCACAGGGCGAGCCGCGATCGGCTCGTCACTGAGATACCGGCGAATGTCCGACCCCAGATCAAGCGCCGACTGGTACCGTCGATCTCGCTCCTTCTCGAGCGCCTTACCAACGATCGTCTCCACATCACCACGCAGACGCGTGTCGAGGCTCGACAACCGAGTCGGATCCTCCTCTCGAATCACGCGCGCCGCCTCAAGAATCAGCCGATCCTTCAGGTCGTAAGGCAGCCGACCAACCAACAGCTCATACAGCACCACGCCCAGCGCGTACACATCCGACCGCGTGTCCAAGTCGCCCGGCACGCCGCCCACCTGCTCCGGGCTCATGTACGGAATCGTCCCGATCAGCTGCCCCACGTCCGTGCGCATCGTCGCGGCCTGCACGTCCGCGTCCGTCGCGCGCGCCACTCCGAAGTCCAGCACCTTCGGCGGCGCCTCGGGCGGCTCACCCACCTCCGTCACCAGAATGTTCGCCGGCTTCAGATCGCGATGGATCACGCCCTTCGTGTGCGCGTGGTGCACCGCCTCGCACACGCGCGTGAATAGCTTCAAACGCGCCGAAACCGATAGCGCGTGCCGGTTCGCGTACGCCGTCAGCGTCAGCCCATCAACAAACTCCATGGCAAAGAACGGCGCCCCCTCGTGCAGACCCGCCTCATGGATCTGCGCCACGCCCGGATGCTGCAACCGACCCAGCAGCTCCGCCTCGTGCTCGAACCGACGCAACGCCTCCGCCGACGCCAAGCCCGGACGCATCAGCTTGAGCGCCACCTTCCGCTGCGGCCGATCCTGCTCGGCCAGGTACACCGCGCCCATCCCGCCCTGGCCAAGCAAACGATCAACCGTGTACCCACCCACCTGCGTCCCGGCCTCAAGAACCGGCCCACCCTCGCCAAATGACGGCCCCTCCGAACTCGTGTGCTCCGTATCGGTCTGTTCCGTGGGTTGATCAAACGGCTCGGTCGGCGACTCGTCGTGCGGCATCTCATCCTCCCCTATCGGAGAGCAATGTACGCCCGCCTCCTCCCAAGGCTGGAACACAAACCACTCGAAAAAAGCACGACTTCGTGATGGGCCCCTCCCCACACCCACCGTCTCATGTGTCAAGTCTGACACGGGCATTCCGCCCATCGCCGCGTTCTGCGGCCATCGCTCGGTTCGAGCGTGCCATCCAGCGGTCAACTCTGTTCCGCTCGAATCGAAGAACCCATGCCAAGGTCGGCCAAGACCCCATCGCCGGCCCGAGAGGACCTCTCATGTCCAGGTTGTCAACGCTGTCCCATGCGCGTCGAATCGCACGCATCGTGACCAGCCGCGCCACCAGGGTCGCGACACTCGCGGCCGCCGGCGGCCTCCTGCTCACGCTCGCCGCTCCCCCCCAAGCGGAGGGCTGCGGCGGCACCCCACCCCCACCCCGATGCGCATACAACGTCACCTTCGCCAAGGCCGCACCCGGCACACTGCCGCTCACCGGCGGCGGAACCTTCATCCTTCCCACCGCCGTCTTCCTCGCGCTCCCACCCGGCATCCCCCCGTGTCCCGTCGGGCCCTACTCCGCCACCATCACCATCAATCTCAACTGCGCCGTCCCCGGCAACGGCTTCGGCACCGTCACCGTCCCTGTTACGCCGGGCTTCAACATCATCAACGTCCCCGTCACCGTCGCACCCGGACCGCCGCGCCTATGCAATGTCGTCGGCACCGCGAGCGTCGCATTCATCAACGGCGTCACCGTCTCCCAGACCGCCGACCAGGTCATCTGCATCGTCGACCCGGCCCCCGGCATGCCCGGCACGCCACGCCTCGATCTCCAGCACCTCTCGCCCGAGATCCAGGCCCAACACCCCGGTGATCAGTCGCTCTACGAGTACACCATCACCAACAACGATCCGACCGAGACCTGGACCGGCATCATCGAGGCCCGCATGAACAACGTCGCCGGCCTCCCCGCCGCCACCGGCCCCGTCGCCATGCCGAACCAAGGCCCCTACGCCCTCGCCGATCCGGGACCGGGCGACGACTACCCCATCGCCTTCCCCAGCGGCCTCGACCCGCTCGGCTGCGTCCCGCTCCCGCCGGACCCGCAGAACTCCACCGACACCACCATCGCCCAGGCCCTCACGCTCCTCCCGGGTGAAACACAAGTCGTCGAGATCTACGCCCGCTCATGGGGCATGTGCGCCGACGGCTCCTGCGGCGAGATGACCGTCGTCGCCGACGGGCTCTATACCGACGGCACCAACGCCCTCGCCTGCACAGGCTCCGCCCTCCTCCTCGACGCCTCCCAACCGCCACAGTTCGCATGGCCCGACTCCGGCGCCGTCGCACAGCTCTGCCCGCCGGATCCCTTCAACCCCTTCCTCCCCGTCTTCGCCACGCCCGACCCCTTCGGCGCGTATGAGTTCGCCTTCATCGGCGAGCAGGCCCAGCTCTTCGCGCCGCCGCTCCCCACAGGCCTCCCCCCGTTCCAATACGAAGCCCAGTGCCTCGGACGCGTCGACGAGTACGGACGCATCATCCAGCACTTCCGCGAACCCACCGGAGGCCCCCTCTTCCCCGTCGACTCCTTCTTCGACGTCGCCTACCAGATCGAGATGCCGCCCCTCGCGCCCGCCGACATCCAACTCCCGCTCATCCAGCCCATCCCCGGCGCCCCCTTCGGCTTCGACAACGTCGCGCCCGTCGCCATGGGCACCGCAGAAGTCGATGAAAACGGCGACTTCACCGTCGACTCGTTCTTCGATATCACCTACCAGATCAGCGGCATCGCCCACGACACCGCCGGGCAGAGCTGGCCCGTCGAGTTCCTCGGGCTCAACCTCAACGCCTTCGGACCCGGATTCCAAGGCCAGGCCCAGATGCGCATCCTCGCGCCCCCCGGCGGACCCGACATCGAACGCGTCGAGATCCTGCACGACTTCCGCGGCTTCGCCCGACCCGGCGGCTCCACCGGCCCCTGCAGCCCCGCCGACATCACCACCACCGGCGCCTGCACGCCCGGCGCGTTCGATGGCGTCGTCGATCTCTCAGACTTCGCCTGCTACCTCAACCTCTGGGCCGCCAACAACCCCATCGCCGACATCACACCCACCGGCGCCTGCAGCCCCGTCAACCCCGACGGCACGGTCGACCTCTCCGACTTCTCCTGCTACCTCAGCCTCTGGTCCCTCGGCTGCCCCTAAGACCCGCGCGATCTAATCCACACGCGCTCTCAACATGACCTCGGCGCTTCAAACGCCCCCGTCGGCCCCGCCGTCGGGGGCGTTTCTCGCGCTGATACCATCACGCTATGCGCACCATGATCCTCCTCGCCGCCGCTCTCCTCCTCCAGGCCTGCAATACACATCCCAACCGCCAGGCCCTCAACGCATTCCTCAAGGCCAACTCCCAGGCCCAAGCCATGGAGCAAGTCGCCCCCGAGTTCCAGCTCAACGTCCTCTCCACCGATGGCTCCACCCGCACCCTGAACCGCGCCCAACTCGAAGACGCCATCGCCTGGGATCTCGCCACCAACACCCAGTTCCGCTACGAGCGCCTCCTCGTCGACGACTCCAAGGCCACCGGCTTCTTCAGCGAAGAATCCGACTTCTACCGCCTCCTCGACACCAACGGATGGCTCGCACAGCTCACCTTCCACTTCAACGACCAAAGCCGCATCCGCAGCATCGACTACGTCCCGCTCTCCGAGCAGAAGGACCTCGCCGACACCATGTCGGCCTTCGTCAACTGGGCGCTCACCGAACGCCCAGCGGAGCTCGGCGCGGTGTACCCCGATGGCCAGATCGTCCGCAGCGGCGAGAGCGCCCAACGCTGGATCGCGCTCCTGCAAGACTGGCGCGCCGCCACCGGCAGGCCGACCATCGAACTCAACATGTAATCAGTCGCCCAGCACGTCCGCCAGGTACGCGTTCACCTCGTCCGCGTTCGCCAGGTGAATGAGATGGCGTCCGTCCTCGATCACCCGATCCGGGTCGCCCTCGCGCAGCGGAATCACCGGATCAAGCCGCCCGTGGATCTGCCGAATCGGCACGCCCGTCTCCGCGACAAACGCCTCCGGCTCGAATCGCCATCCCGCGCACGCCGCCGCCTGCTTCTTCAGCCGGCGCACGTTCACATCGGAAGCGATCCGACGCAGCAACCGCCCATCCGCCTCCGAGAGCCCATTCATCGACGCGAACAGCGACGCCATCGGCCGCGCCAACAACCACCGCACCACAGGCGCCGGAATCCACCAACCCATCGACTGCTGCCGACGAAACCGAGCCGGCACAGCCTCGTGCGACCGGCTCGACGCGATCAGCACCACCGCGTGCACCGCAAGCCCACGCTCACACAGCACTCGCGCCGCCTCGAGCGACACCTGCCCACCAAAGCTCACGCCCCCGATCACGACCGGCGCCCCGTCCAGCAGCCCGTCCGACGCCAGTCGATCCGCCAGCCGTCGGCCCATCTCATCCAGCGACCACGCACCCGAGACGTCCTCCATCTCGGGCCACTCGGGCGTCGCCAGCCGATCGCCGAACGCCTCCCGTTGCGGCTCAAACAACCGCGCATCCGCGCCCAAGCCCGGTAGCAACACCAACCGACGCCCCACACGTATCTCACCGTCGGCACTCACCGCTTGCCCGCCAGCTCGTTGACCAACCCCGCCAATCCCTCGACGTCCCTCGCATCCAGGATCTTCTGCACCCGCGCGTCGTTCGCCGCCACTTTGTCCAGCGCCTTCGCCGCACGATCCCACAGCCGCCCCCGCGCCTTGTCGCTCTCCGCCAGGTACAGCTCCCCCACAACCTCCGACAGCCGCCCGATCGCGATCGAGTCAAGGTTCTGGTAGTACCGCTTGACGATCTTCTGCTGATGCGACGACAGGTTCTGATGCTTCGCCATCCCTCACACTCCCTCACGGCGCCTCGTCGGCCCCAATCACATCCACCACGTCCCCCGCCACCTCGTTCGGCACCATGAAGCTCAGCGAGTAGTGCGCAATCTTCCAGCCCACCCGACCTCGCACCAGCACGCCCGTCCCGCGGCACACCCCATACTTCTCGTTGCGCAGCAGCTCATCGAACCACGCCACGTCGCCCCGATTGCTCACGCTCACGAACCGCTCCAACGGCTCATACGTCCAGGCTCCATCACCGTACGCCGTCGGCCCATCAAAGTAAGGCCGCGCAAAGTCACGAAACTCGACCCCAACCCACCGCTCCGTCGCGTCTGTCCCTAGGAACACCGCGTCCTCGGTCATGCGCCCAAAGTACGCATCGAAATCGCCCGTCGCCGCCGCCCGATGCCACGCGTCCACCAACCCTTGAAGCGTCGCCAACACGGGCTCTTGCGATCGGTCGTCTGCCTGCATGTGGGTTGACGCCAACGCAGACGCCGACGCCAGCGTCGAGGACGCGCCCTCGCCCTCACGCACCGAAGCGCATCCCAACGACCCACTCACTACAACGCCCAACGCGATCCAAACCCAGCCACTCGCACGCATCCGACACCTCCCGCGCGTCCCGCCACATCTCCAAGATACGCTCACACGCATGCGAGCCGAGACCGTCCACCGACGCCGCGCCACGATCGCCGCAGCCATACGCCTGCTCGGCGTCGCCATGATCGCCGGCGGGCTCTTCCTCATCATCCAGCGCCTCATCTTCAGCTGGGGGACCGGAGACTGGACGTTTCTCTTTCGGGTATGGAACGGCATCGGCCACTGGAACGCCATGCCAAATGGCCTGGCGCTCCTCGCCATCGGCGCGGCCCTCGCAGGACTCGCATCAATCATCTCGAGGTGGGCCGTTCGCCCACCCGCCGAAGGATGCCCACGCTGCGACCACGCCGATGCCGAGACCATCCGCGACACCGGCCGATGCACCGAGTGCGGCTACAAGTCCAACGCCTAAGCGATTCGGCCACCCTTAAAGCCGCCGCTGCATGAAGACCTCGCTCGCCCGCTCGCCATTCACGATGATCGCGTCCGGCTCCTCGCCCCACGCCACAAATCCAAGCCGCTCGTACAACCGCCGCGCGCCCGCGTGCCGCGCGCTCACCGACAGCTGCACCAGCTCCACGCCCGACCAGCCCCGCGCGATCTCGATCGCCGCAGACACGAGCCCTCGCCCCACGCCCCGCGCACGCACCGTCGGCGCCACGTACACGCCCCAGATCGTCGCGCGATGCCGCGTCTTCACCCGTTGGTCGCGGTACACCCCCGCGCTTCCGACCAGCGCACCGTCCGCCTCCGCCGCCACAATCTCGGTCTCAGGCGACGCAAGACGAGCGCGCATGATCGTCGCGTCCGCGCAGTCGTCGTCCCCCGGCGCCCCAAGAAACGCGAACGGCTCGGCCTCCACCATCGCAGCGCGCAGCCGCGTGTACGCGCCCACGTCGTCCAACGTCAATCGCCGAATCGTGATGGCGCCGCCAGAGCCCATGCGGACGCAGCGTACCCGTCCCTCAGGGTGTCGGCGCCGCAACCGTCGCCACGCCCTGGTCCGTCGTCTCGCCCTCGGCGATCGCCGCCGGCGCCGGCACGTGCACGCGCAACGCCGCCTGCGCACGACCCAGAGCGCCCAATCGAGACCGAGCCTCGCGGTACCGCTGCGCTACCAGCATCGAAGAGCCATCGCCGAACTCGATCCGTCCCGATGGACCGATCGACCAACGCCCAACGTGCGACGCCAGCACATCGAGCATCGCGCGCAGCTCGCCCAACGCCTCGACCTCAAGCGCGTAGAACCCCGCCATCGATTCCATCTGCTCGCTCGCCTCGCCAACACGCTCGAGCACCGTCGTGAGCTGCCGCGAGTCCAACGACGCCGACGCCGCGGCCGCCCGCGCGTCCGCCTCGAGCAACGCCGGGCCGGAGCGCCGCGCCTCGGCCAGCCCACCCGCCCGCTCAATCAACCCGTCGAGCTCGTCCCGCAACGACCGAATCGCCGACGCGTCCGTCATCGCGCGGAACGACAGCACACCCGACGACTCCACCATCGCCGCGTACGCCAGATCCTCCTCGATCGCACGCGCGTCCCAATCGCCGAACACGCGTCGCACGGACCCGATCACATCGTCCGTGTCCATCTCACCCATCGCGCGACGCGCGTCAGAGCCCACCGACTCCGACGCGAGCGCCAGCCGCTGCTGCTGCGTGACCGCGTCCACCGCAAGCCCGCCACCCGTCACCATCGTCCACGCCACGAACAACACCACAAACGCCGCGTTACCCGCACGCTCCGACTTCCCACCAATCAAGAACGCCACCCACGAGCCCGCGGCGATCACCAACATCACCTTCACCGACTCGAGAATCGCGTCCCGCACGCTCGGCATCGTGAAGCTCGTCTCGCGTAGCACGTACAGCGACACACCAAACAGACACAGCAGCCCAAACGCCACCGCCTCCGACGCGATGTGTAAACGCCGTGCGCCCGCCTTGCTCGGCAATCCAGCGGCGTCGGTCTCGGCGCGCCGACGCCGACGTCGCGGTGTCGGCGCCTCACCGCGACGACCCGAGACCTTTCGGCCCGCGCCCCGACGACCAGACCCGCCACCCAGTTGCGTTCGGTCCTTGCTCACACGCTCAGAATCGACCAATTCGGCACCCGCCTGGGGGCTCGCTCCCCGATCACACGCCCCGGCACGCTCCCAACCACTCCAAAGCGTCCAGAGCGCACACCCTCACACCCGATTCAAATCGCACGGACCGCCCAAGCCAGTGCCGAACGGCGTCCCGTCAACGCACGCGTGCCGTCAAGGCGCCGAACCGCCCACGTCACGCAGCCGACCCAACACACGCGCGCCCCGCGCCACCGCACGCTCGTGCCGCACGAGGGCGTCGTCGAACGCCAGCACCGCCGCGTCCGGCGCCGACCACTCGAACACCACCCCCTCCGCCCCGTCCACACGCCATCCGTCGCCGGCCCGACGCAGTGCCGAGACCATCGAGGCGCTCGCCTCCAGCCGCGACGCCTCCGCCTCGTACCACTCGGCCGACCACGCCAACCGATCGCCCATCGCCGCGGCCTCCGCTGCCACGACCTCCATCAGCACCGGCGTCGCGTCGCTCGCGCCACCCAACGCCGCCATGTACCGCTCCGCGCCCGTCCGCTGTCGCGCCGCCAGATGCAGCGCCCGCAATCGAAGTCGGCCCGCCGCCGCCGACGCACGATCGAGCGCGCCCTGCGACGGCCCCTGACGAGACCACGCCTCTGGCCCGATCGCGTACGCCCGAGCCTCCGCGTAGCCCCACTCGGCAAGCAACGCGTCGCGCGCCCAGGCGGTGCCGATCTCGGCCATCGTTCCACGGACCACGGACAACGCGGGTGCCGCGTCCACGCCCGCGTCACCCGACGATCCCGAGGACACCAAGGCCACCGCGCCCACCGCCACCAACGCCCTGATGCAACGCCACCGCATGCTTGCCACCACTTCAAACCCCAACCCGACCCAGCGCTGGATCCAACGTCCAACCACTCCGGATCACCCCAACCAAGCTTCGGTCAGACCGTCCCCCGCCTAAAGCCACGCCCTTGCTTGCAACACGACGAAGCGAGATACCTGCGACTCTATCGATCGAGTTTGCGATTACTAACAAACCCTCCGCGGGGCTGACCCAAGAAAGACGCACATGCTGTTGATCAGAACGATGACGCGGTGGTGCAACACCGTGCTGGTGGCGGGCATCACCGTGGCGGCGGGACTGAGCACTCTCGCGGTGTGGACGGAGACCGGGGAAGCGGTCCTGTGGCAGGGAATCAGCTCGATCGCGATCGTGATGGCCGCTTCGTTCTCGACGCTGCTGGTCACGAACGCGTTCTAGTCGAGGCCGGACCGCGCGCCTTGAGGCTTCATTGGGGCCGTGCCCGCCGGTAGATTGGGGCTTGGAGGCGTCGCATGTTTGAGCTCGCTGTTGTCGTTGCTGCGCTGGCTGGGCCGTTGACGCCGCCGGCGGGAGCTGTGGGTTCGTCGTACAAGACACTGGACCAGGTTGAGCCGCGCACGGCGATCGAGTCGTTGCCGTTCACGATCACGCAACCCGGGTCGTACTACCTCACAGGTGATCTATCGTCCGCCGGGAACGGGATCATCGTCAACGCCTCGGACGTGACCATCGATCTAATGGGGTTCACGATCACGGGGTCGGACCCGACGCAGTTCTCGGGGATCGAGCAGGTCTTCCCGTTTGGCAACAAGAACCTGACCGTTCGGAACGGGACCGTGCGCAACTTCGATGATGGGGTGGTCGCGTTCACCGGGAGCTTCGAGGGCTATGGGATCACGTTCGAGAACCTTCGGGTGATCGACGTGACATCGCGGGGGATCGCCGCGGGGGCTTCGAACTGTTTGATCGTGAACTGCTACGCCCGGCAGGTCGGGGCGGGGACGGGGGTGTTCGGTGGCGAGGGGCTTGGTTGTGTTGGTGGTGTGATCGTCAACTGCCGTGCGTCGGGATTCAGCGGCGGGATCATCGTCAACCAGGGGGTGATGTCGAACTGCCACGCCAGCGATAACGACTTCGGGATCCAGTGCATCGATGGCGTGGTCAATGGGTGCGTCTCGACGGACAGCGCGACGCAGAATCTGTTCCTGGCCGGGAGTGCGATCAGCGTGGACACGCTCGCTCCTTGATTGGGGGCGGCGTAGGGGTTGGGGAGAAGAAGAAAGAGAAGACGACGGAGAGGTGGTAGACCCCTCACCCCGGCCCACTGCGTGGGGGCGTTTCTCTCCCCCATGGGGAGAGGGAGGACGATCACCGCGCAGTAGGCGGGTGGCGGCTTTGCGTTTGGTTTCGTGGAGTCTTGCGCGCTCGGGTTCGGTGGTGGCGTCTTCGGGGTCGAGGTGGCATTGGGCTTGGAGGGCCGCGAGGGCGGTGAGTTGGGCTTGGGCGGTTCGGGCGCGCATCCGTAGTTGTGTGATGCGTTCGATGGCTTCGACGGCCGCCTGGAGGGTCATTCGACCCGCTCGGTCGGACTCGGCGAGTTCGAGGAGTTGGGCGAGGGTGAGGCCGTGGTCGCGGGCGAGGGTTGGGAGGTCGGTGGTGGTTTCGAGGAGGTCTGCGAGGACCTGGGATGTGGTCTCGTTGTCGAGTGCGTCGATGGTGTGTGGCACCGCGATCATATCGTGGATTGTGGGTGCGGCCGACACTCGATCAAGCGGTAGAAGGTGAGGGCGCCGAGGTTGCGCACACGGGGGGTGCGTTGGAGACCGGAGACGCCATGGATGACCCCTCTTCGACGGCTGAAGCCCGGTTGACGAACGTCGCGCCAGTGCTGCTGGTGCGGAACGTGGTCGCGTCGGCCGAGTACTGGCGTGATTGCGTGGGCTTTGCGTTCGATCGGTACTGGGGTAAGCCGGCGGACTTCGTGATGGTTGGGCGTGATGGGCTGACGGTGTTTCTCTCGCAGGCGCCGGCGGGCGCGTCGCTGACGCCGCACTGGCGGATCAAGCACCAGATGTGGAACACGTACTTCTGGGTGGACGACGCGCGGGCGTTGTACGCGGAGTTGCAGCGACGCGGGGCGCGGATCGACTACACGCTGCACGAGAAGCCGTACGGGTGCCTGGAGTTCGGCATCCAGGATCTTGATGACCACGACATCGCGTTCGGCCAGAAGCTGGACTGAGTACTGGAGCGGGTGGTGTGTGGCGCCGCGATCATGTCGCGGATTGTGGGTGGCGGCGTGGGGGGATCAAGGGGGGATGGGGGGAGGGGCGTGGGGTTGCGCACGCCGCTTGGCCATTGACCTCGGATATCATTCGAAGTGATGGCATCGCCTGCAGACCAGGGAGACTCGCGTGTCAGCCGTGGGCGAAGGACTGCGCCGGTTGTCATGCTTGCGAAGCAGCTCGCGGCGGTTCAGATCGGATTCGCTCACGCGCTCGGCGTTTCGATCATCGCGACGATGACCGAGCAGCTCTTTGCGCCGTACCTGTTCATGCTCGTGCCGATCGTCCTTGGGACGGTGCTCGCCGTTCCGGTGTACTGCACGATTGTCGCCGTGACGGGGCGAATCTGGCCGGTCCCGGTGGTCGCCGCTGTTGGCATTGGGATGGCGTTTGTGCCGTATCAGCCTGCGCTGTTTGGGGCCGAGAGCAGTTTCTACAAGACGAATCCGATGGATGACAACTGGTCATTGGTTGTGCAGGTGGCCGTGCTAGCCGCGGGCGGGATGGCCACGGGTGCGGCGGTGTTCGTGGCGCGGCTTCTGAGTGCACGGCGCTGACGGCACTGGCTGACAAGCAGCCAGTGGCACACGAAGGCAGAAGACACGGAATCACCGCTACCAGTGCCACCCGCCGCAGGGGTGGTTGGTGGGTGTGAGAATCTGTCGCCGTTCGCACTGGTAGCGAGTTCCCAGTGGCATAGAACGGCAGGAGATCGAGCAGTCGGTGCTGCCAGTGCCGCCCGCCGTTCGCTCATGTCGAGCTTGTCGCAGTTGGTGCCGACGCGCGGTGAACTTGGGCTGTCGCATCGCGAGAAAGGCGATGTTTTGTTGGGCAATGACTTGCCCGCGTTGCCGGGTGAGGTCAGGTAGTCCCTGTCGGGACGCGCGAGGGGCGCGCGGACATGTCCACCGCGCCGAGATCTGCCCCGCTGGCGGACGCGATGGGTGTGCGCTCTTGAGGGCTTGCGTTGTAACGCGGTCCGTCGGATGGGCGTCGGCGCGTGATGGTTGCGCGTATGAGCGAGGAGTCGAACATGAAGATCTTTGTGACCGGTGTGGCCGGTGTGACCGTTGCGGCGTTGTCGGGCTACGCGTTCGCTGACGGCCCTGTCCATGACACCACCCATTGGGCCATGAACCCGGTCGCGCTGACCGGGGTGCACGCCAACCGCGGTTCCGCCGAGTTTGAAGAGGACTGGGAGAGCTTTCCCCTCGGCCCCTTCGACAGCGACTCCTCGCCCAGCTACACCACCAGCTTTGACGGGACCTTCTCGATCGTCGAGGACGGGATCGACGGACAGAGCTTGGCGTACGATGCCGACGGCTCAGAACTCCCCAATTCAGTGGACCGGTTGTTAGCACCGACTGATCCCACCCCCGACCAGACCTTCATCCAGGCGACGTTTCTCGCCGAAAGCATCGCCAACAGCTATTCATTCATCCCTTTCGCTCCCAGCGGGCTCGTTGTCACCCAGGTGCGGATAGAGAACGATGGCTCCATCTCGGCGCTTCAGTTCGATCTGGACGTACCCGGCATGGCTGTCTACGAGCCCACCGGCTTGTCCTGGGCCGCCGACGAGGTCTTCGACATCGCTGTCAACCTCAATGATGACGGAACGTTCAATGTCCTCAAGAACGGCGTGGCGTCGACAGCGACCTTGACCGACGTCTCCTTCGCTATCACGGGCGAGCTGACTCCGGGGTACAGCGGCTTCAACATGCTTATGTTCAACGAGAACGCCGGCGTGCGTCTCCTGATCGACAACATCGTCGTCCCGACCCCTCCCGGCGTTGCCGTCCTGCTCGGGCTCGGGGGGCTCGCCGCGGTGCGCCGTCGTCGTTTGCGCTGGTAGTGAGCTATCAGTGGCACGGAAGTAAGCACCTTTCAGCGCCACTGCTGCGGGCAACGGAGCTGAACTACGGGCTTAGAACGGATGCGTCGGTGTGGGCCCGGATGTAGTTGATGGTGGCGGTGTGGTGGTCGCGGTCTTTGATGGGTTTGGCGAGGGATCGCTTTGACCAGAGGCCTCCGGTGGGGGACAGCCCATCGTCGGAGAGGGCTCTGGACGCATCCTTTTTGGCGATTCCGATGATGTGGCGGAGGTGGTGATTTAAAGCCCACGGATTTGGATCCGTGGGCTTGCGTGGGGGATCTGGAAGCCTTGCGAGGATGTGGGCGTGGGTGGTGTCGACGCAGAGGATGGCGACGTCGCAGTCGTGGCGCAGGAGACTCGCGAGGAGTTCGGTTGCGACGCGGTCGCGTTGAGTTTCAGAGAGGATGACGGGTGGGCGCTTCAGGAGTGATTGCGCGTGGGCGTGGTGGGCGCGGCGCGCGGGTGTGTCGGGCGGTGGGTCTTTGTAGTCGCCTGGGACGTGGTCGCGATGATGGCGGGCGCGATGTCCGCGTGGGTCGCCTGGGAGCCACGATCCGTAGGTATGGATCGTGATGTGGTGCCAGGGGGTCATGGGGTACAGGATAAAGAGAGCGCAAAAGAAAGCCCACGGATTTGGATCCGTGGGCTTGCGGTTGCGATCCGTGGGTTTGTTTAGTAATCGAAGTCGTCATCTCCCCCGGCGGCGGGGGCCTTCTTGTCCTTGATCTCGACGATGGCGGCCTCGGTGGTGAGGAGGAGGCCGGCGATGCTGGCGGCGTTTTGGAGCGCGATGCGTTCGACCTTGGTGGGGACGATGACGCCCATCTTGACGAGGTCGCCGTACTCGTGGGTGAGTGCGTTGAAGCCGTGGTTGTCGCCCTCGTTGGACTCCTCGACGCGGTTGGCGATGACGGAGCCGTCGAGGCCGCAGTTGGCGGCGATCTGCTTGACGGGGGCCGACAGCGCGCGGTGGACGATGTCGATGCCGGCGCGCTCGTCGCCGTCGGCCTTCTTGCGGAGGTTGTCGAGGGCCTTGCGTGCTCGGAGGACGGCGACGCCGCCGCCGGGGAGGATGCCCTCTTCGACGGCCGCGCGGCAGGCGTGGAGTGCGTCTTCGACGCGGGCCTTCTTCTCCTTCATCTCGACCTCGGTGGCGGCGCCGACGTTGATCTGGGCGACGCCGCCGGCGAGCTTGGCGAGGCGCTCCTCGAGCTTCTCGCGGTCGTAGTCGGAGGAGGAGGCGTCGATCTGGTGGCGGAGCTGGTCGATGCGGCCCTTGATGTCGCTGGACTTGCCGGCGCCCTCGACGAGGGTGGTGTTGTCCTTGTCGATGACGACCTTCTTGGCGCGGCCGAGGTCGGTGAGCTCGAGCTTCTCGAGGTCGATGCCGAGCTCCTCCATCACGGGCTGGGCGCCGGTGAGGATGCCGATGTCCTCGAGCATGGCCTTGCGTCGGTCGCCGAAGCCGGGGGCCTTGACGGCGGCGATTTTGAGGACGCCGCGGAGGCGGTTGACGACGAGGGTGGCGAGGGCCTCGCCCTCGATGTCCTCGGCGATGAGGAGGAGTGAGGCGCCGGAGTCGGCGATCTTGCCGAGGATGGGGATGAGGTCCTTGGCCGACGAGATCTTCTTCTCGTGGATGAGGATGTAGGGGTTCTCGAGCTGGACCTCCATCTTGGCGGTGTCGGTCACGAAGTGCGGGCTGAGGTAGCCCTTGTCGAACTGCATGCCCTCGACGAGCTCGACCTCGGTGTCGAGGCTCTTGCCCTCTTCGACGGTGATGACGCCGTCCTTGCCGACCTTGTCCATGGCGTCGGCGATGATCTTGCCGATGGTCTCGTCCTGGTTGGCGCTGCAGGTGCCGACCTGTGCGATCTCCTTGGAGGACTTGACGGGGTTGGACATGTTGTCGAGCTGATCGACGATGCCGGCGATGGCCTTGTCGATGCCGCGCTTGATGGAGTTGGGGTTGGCGCCGGCGGTGATGTTCTTGAGTCCCTCGGCGTAGATGGCCTCGGCGTAGACGGTGGCGGTGGTGGTGCCGTCACCGGCGTCCTTGGAGCACTTGGAGGCGACCTCCTTGACCATCTGGGCGCCCATGTTCTCGTAGGGGTCTTCGAGCTCGATCTCCTTGGCGACGGTGACGCCGTCCTTGGTGACCGTCGGGGCGCCGAAGGACTTCTCGAGGACGACGACGCGTCCGGAGGGGCCGAGTGTGACCTTGACGGCCTTGGCGAGTTTCTGGACGCCGCGGAGGATGCGCTCGCGTGCGTCGGTGTCGAATGCGATCTGCTTGGCAGGCATGTGTTACTTCCCTTTCACTTCAGTGTGTCGCAGCGGTTCGCTTGCGTGTCTGAGTCGCGAGTAGCCGTTGGAAGGCTCGCTGCGACTGAAATGGTGTTTTCAGATCCGTTAAACGCTGAGTCCGATTCGGATTGCAGCGACGCGTTCGGCGTCGATGATGAAGATGCTCTGGCCGTCGGTGACCTTGACCAGGTGGTCGGCCTCGTCGGGGACGAGCATCGCGCGGTGGACGGTCATCTGTG
>JBCAXI010000029.1:0-15109 GCA_038534175.1 Planctomycetota bacterium
GCCGCCAATGTTGCCGCCCAGGAGCACGGGGTGTCCTGTCGTGCGCATGGCCTCGGCGATCATGGCGGCGGTGGTCGACTTGCCAACCGTGCCCGTCACCGCGGTCACCCGCCTTGGGTCGGCGATGCGGTCGATGGTCAACGCGATCTCGGTGGTGACGGGCACCCCGGCGCTCGTTGCGATTCGCAGATACGGATCGGCCCACGGCCTCGGAATGGCGGGGTTCGCCACGACGAGGTCGGCCGACTCGAAGTCGGGCGCCCGGTGCCCACCCAGCGCCAGCTCCACGGCACCGCTAGCGATCTCGGACGCCAGCTCGCTCAGCGAGGAGACGAGTTCGGACTCGTCTCCTCGATCCGTGACGATGACGCGGGCACCCTCTCGCACGAGGTGGCGTGTCACACCGACACCGCCGCCAAATCGACCGAGGCCCATCACCACCACACGCCGACCTGAGAGTGAGCCGAGCATCGCGGGAGCCTAGCCGGTCGGGCGGCGGCGTTAGAGCAACGCGATCGGATCAACATCGATCGCTGCCTCGGCGTCGGCCTTGAGGAGGCCTCGGGCTCGCACGGCCGCGAGCGCCGCCTGCACGCATCGCGCGTTGGGCCCCAGCAGGTCGATCGACCACCGATGGTGATCGGCGATTCGCGCGATCGCGCACGGGAACGGCCCCTCGATGAGCAACGCCGGGTCGGCGTGCGCCCGGAGCTCGGTCGCGATGGCGCGAGCGCGGTGTGCGGCCTCCTCGGCCTTCAGGTGACGAATCACCACGCGAGCCATGCGAGCCGCGGGCGGCAGGCCCGCGGCGTGCCGAACGGCGAGCTCGGTCCTTGCGAAGGACTCAAAGTCATGTGCGGCGGCGGCCTGGATCGCGGGCGAGGCGGGATCGCTGGTCTGCACGAGGACCACGCCTGGCGTGGCGCCCCGGCCCGCGCGGCCGGCGACCTGAGCCACCAACTGGAACGTGCGCTCGGCGGCGCGGAAGTCGGGAATCGCCAGACCGATGTCGGCCGAGATCACGCCCACCAGCCGCACCGCGGGAAAGTCCAGGCCCTTGGCGATCATCTGCGTGCCGAGCAGGACGCGAACCTCGCCGCGGCTGAACGCGTTGAGGGTGTCGGCGAGCTTGCCGGCGTGGGCCATGGTGTCCGCGTCGACGCGTTGCAGCGTGTCGTCGGCGCGTAACTCGAAGCGATCGCCGAAGAGCGCCACGAGTTCTTCCTCGACACGCTGCGTGCCGGGCACGAGCGGGCGGGGCGCCTTGCCACAGAGCGGGCAGACGCGGGGCACGCGTTGCTCGGCGCGGCAGTGGTGGCAGCGGGTCAGCCGCCCGGCGGGCACGGACTTGGCGCGATGGGTGACCATCGCCGCGTCGCAATGGTCGCAGCGATGGACGAAGCCGCAGGCGCTGTCTGGGCAGGCGAGATGGGTGGCGTGCCCGCGGCGGTTCAGGAGCAGGATCGCTTGGGCGCCGGGCGTCGCGAGCGTCTCGACGATCGCGTGCTCGAGTGTGGGCCCGATGGCGCGCTCTCGCTTGGGCCAGCGGGCGTCGGGCGGCTGGTGAAAGAGCGAGCGTCGCTCTTCGATCAGGTCGAGGACGTGGACGCGGGGAAGCTCGGCGCCGCCCACACGCTCGGGGAGCCGCCAGAGGCCAAATCGTCCATCGATCGCGTTGCGCCAGGACTCGAGCGAGGGCGTCGCCGAGCCGAGCAAGATGGGGCAACGCTCGATCTGGGCGCGTTTGATCGCGACATCGCGGGCGTGGTAGCGGGGGAGCTGGTCCTGCTTATACGAGCCGTCGTGCTCCTCGTCGACGACGATGAGCCCGAGGCGACGGGCGGGCGCAAAGACCGCCGAGCGCGCGCCGACGATGACGCGGGCCTCGCCCGATTCGACTCGCGTCCACTGGTGGTGTCGCTGCGTCGCGGTCAGCCCGGAGTGGAGCACCGCGACACGCTCGGGTCCGAACCGAGCCTCGAAGCGACCGAGCGCTTGCGGCGTGAGGCTGATCTCGGGCACCAACACCAGGGCCGAGGCGTCATCGCTCGCGCCGAGCAGGCGGTCGATCAGGCCGAGATACACCTCGGTCTTCCCCGAGCCGGTCACGCCGAACAACAGATGGGGCTGAAACGTGTCGAGGTCATCTGCGACGCCGTCGATGACGGCCTGCTGCATGGGCGTCGGGTCGAAGCGATGCGGCTCGGCTTCAAGCAGTCCGGCCTCGCGCCCGCGCGTGGAGACCACCTGTCGCGCATGCTCCTCCAGCAGCCCGAGCGCGATGAGGCGATTGATGGTGGCGGTGGACTTGAGCCCAAGGCGGCGCGCGAGGTCCTTGGCGGTCTCGCCCTTAGGAGGTGGGCCGGCGATGAGGTCCTCGTACGCCCGGCGCGTTTGCGGCGGGAGCTTCGTGGTCTCAAGCAGCGCCTCGCGAGCGAGCTCGTCGACAAGCGTTACCTCAAGGCGGCGTTTGGCACCGACGCGTTTCTTGACCGCCGCGGGCGTCATCGTCGCGGCGACCATGCCGAGGGGACAGACGTAGTAGCGGCTCAGCCAGACCGCGAGGTCGATCAGACGGGGCGGCAGGCCCCGCCCCTCGCGGGTGTCGATCCAGCGGACCTTGCTCGGGCTGAGTCCGTCGAGCAATTCCTCGTACCCGAGCTCGAGCACGAGCCCAGCGACGGAGCGGGCGCCGCGCCCGAGCGGCACACGCACGCGATCGCCCACCCGCAGCTCGGGCGCGAGTTGCGTCGGCACGGCGTACGTCAGTCCCGCGGCGGGATCCTCGGCTCGCTCGAACCCGCGCTCCACCGCGACCCGCGCGAACAGCGCGCCCGGCGACGGGGCTTCCGACGCGTATGGACGGTCGTCGCTTTGGAACAGCCCTTCCTGCATGCCGGCGTAGACTCTACGTATGCCCTCTCACGCACGCGGCGAGCCGACACCCTCCGCACCAACGTCCTCCAACCGAGGCGCTCTGGGCCGCTTGGCGTTGGCTGATGGCTCCATCTTTGATGGCGAGGCGTTCGGCGATCTCGGTCGCGGCGGCGTTCGAACGGCCGAGGTGGTCTTCAACACCGCGATGACCGGGTATCAGGAGTCGCTCACCGATCCGTCGTACGCGGGCCAGATTCTGGTCGAGACCGCCCCCCAGATCGGCAACACCGGCATCAACGCCATCGACATCGAGTCGACGCGGGTGCAGGTGGCGGGTTTCGTCGTTCGGGAGCTCTCCCGCCGGCGATCGAACTACCGCGCGGGCACGTCGCTGGAGGCGTATCTGCAGAGGTCAGGCGTGCTCGGGCTGGCTGGCGTCGACACGAGAGCGCTCACGCGTCGCCTGCGCGAGACCGGGGCGATGAACGGCGCGATCACCGACGACGCGGGCGTTGGAGACGGCGCGTTGGTCGAGGCCGCGCGCGGGGGCGGCTCGATGGAGGGCGCGAATCTGGTCACGGATGTCGCGACGAGTGAGCCGACGGACTGGCGAGAGGGCGCGGGCGCCTGGACGACCGCGGGCCCGAACCGTCCGGATCGAACGCTCCGAGTGCTGGCGTTGGATTGCGGAGCGAAGCGGAACATCCTGCGCAACCTCACCGATCGCGGGTGCGAGGTCGAGGTGATCCCGTGGGACACGCCGGCCTCGGTGCTCAAGGACCGGCTCGCGAGCGGCGGTGCGGACGGACTGTTTGTTTCGAATGGCCCTGGTGATCCGTCGGCCGTGGGCACCACGATTGCGACCCTGCGCGAGGTGGTGTTTGGGGCCGCTCCGGGCGAGACGCCCCCGACGTTCGGCATCTGCCTCGGACACCAGCTGCTGGCCCTCGCGGTCGGCGCGAAGACCTACAAGCTCAAGTTCGGGCACCGCGGCGCCAACCAGCCGGTGCGGAACGTCATGACCGGTCGCGTCGAGATCACGAGCCAGAACCACGGCTTCGCGGTGGAGCCCGACTCGCTCCGCGCCGCGGGTGGAGAGGTCACACACCTGCACCTCAATGATGGAACCGTCGCGGGGTTCCGACTGACAGATCGCCCGGTGTTCGCGGTGCAGCACCACCCGGAGGCGTCGCCCGGGCCGCATGACTCTGGGTATTTGTTCGATGCCTTTGTTCGCGCGATGTTGGACCGTCGCCCGGTGGACGAGGTCTCGTTCGCCGCCGGGCCGTAACGCCTGGGCTACACCCCGGGCGGCGGCGCCGGATAGCAGCGAACGCCATCTTTTTGGTATCTGGGCAGCGTCGGGTCGATTGCGTGCGACCAGAGCTCGACGCCGCCGGCGAGTGACACGGCTCCCTCGAATCCATGGGCTCGCAGCGCGAGGGCGATCTTGAGGCTGCGCACGCCGGTGTGGCAATACAGCACCAGTTCGGCGTGCTCGCCGGCGTCGTCCAGCTCATCGCGGAGCTCGTCGAGGCGGTCCTCGATCTCGTGCATCGGGATCAGGATCGAGGGAGCCAGCGAGCAGAACTCGTGCTCGTAGGGCGCTCGGACATCCACCAGCAGCACGGGCGTGTCGGACTCCATCCGCTCGGCAAGCCTGCGCGGCGATACCTCAAACTCGGGCTTGAACGGATAGCCCTTGGGCATGCCGTCTTCGTCTAGTCGGATGGGGCGCGTCACAGGTCGATGGGCGGCGGCACGTTCTGCACGGGCCGCGGCGCCGGCGCCGGGGGCAGATCGGGCATGGGCCGCGAAGCCGGGGGCGCTTGGATCGGCGTGGGGGTGGTCGGGTTCATGGATGCTGGGGGCGTGGTGTTGGTCATCGGGGTCGCGATGGGGGCGGACATCGACGCGGGCCGCGTGAGGCCCGCGGAGACGGGGCGACCGGTGACGGGTGGCTCGGGATCGGCCTCCCAAGGCGAGCGGTCGTAGCTGATCGCGGGGCTGTACGGCTGCTTGGCCAGCGGGTACACGAGCACGCGTCCGGGCATCAGCAGCGCATCGGCGAGGCTCAACCCGACAGCGCGGGCCGCGTCGGGATATTGATCGGTGGTCTGCGCCTCGTCGGTCTCGACGGCAGAGAGCGCGGTCGGGTACTCGCCTTGGCGTCGCGGCGAGGAGTCCGTGCCCGACTCGGGCAGCGTTCGCCACACGTGGCGCGAGGCCGTGCCGTCGACCGGCACCACCATGCGCGAGGTCGCCCAGCCGTCTCGATGCATCACGTTGCCCGTTGCGGCCTGCGAGGTCTCCAAGCTCGGCGGTCGCGACGAGTCGTACGTCCCGAGCGTGACGCCATCACCGATCGTCGTGCGGCGGTTGTGCTCGACCATGCAGCCAGAAAGCACGGCGGCGCCGAGCAAAGAGATCGCGATGCGTCCATGCGGGGGCGTCATATAGCTCATATCGGAGATCCTAACGATCTTGCGCCAGCGGTACCGATCGAGCGAATCTCAGGCGCCGAGCGATGCCAGATACTCGGCGATCTCGCTCTGGGCCTTCGCGTCGCGGTGCTCGCTGGCCGCGTCGGCGCCTGCCTGGAGCACCGTGATCGCCTCATCGGCACGACCCGCGGCCTCCAACGCCTTGGCCTTGTGGTAGTAGGCGTAGCAGTAGGAGGGATCGCTCTGGAGACAGCGATCAAAGAACGCGAGGGCGTCATCGGTGTGTCCGGCCTTGGCGTGCTCCTGGGCGAGGCCGTAGAGAATGAAGGCGTCTTCGGGGTCGGCGGCGAGGGCGCGTTCGAGCTGCTCGATGGTGGGCATGGAGCAACTGTAGTGCCGCGGGCGGGGTCGACGGATATCCTCTCGATCCGGCCCGGTGCGGCTGGGGAGCGAAGGGAGCGGTCAATGCACGATGTGAAGAAAGTCGCGGTCATCGGAGCGGGCCAGATGGGCGGGGGCATCGCGCAGGTCGCGGCGGTGTCAGGCTTCGAGACGTACGTGTTCGACGCGTTCGACGCGGCGGTCGAGCGGTGCAAGGCGGGGCACGCCAAGCGGCTGGGTCGCGAGGTCGAGAAGGAGCGACTCACGCAGGTGCAGGCCGACGAGGCGGCGAACCGCCTGACGTACACGCTCGCGCTGGACGACCTTCGCGGCGCCGACATCGTGATCGAAGCGGCGACGGAGAACGAGACGCTCAAGAAGGAGCTTTTTGGCACGCTGGCCGACTTTCCCAACGAGCCGGTGCTCGCGACGAACACCAGCTCGATCAGCATCACGACGATCGCGGCCGCCGCGGGCGACGCCGCGGAGCGCGTGGTCGGCATGCACTTCTTCAACCCCGTGCCGATCATGAAGCTGGTCGAGGTGATCAAGGGCGTGCAGACGGACCAGGGCGTGGTCGATCGGGTGATCGCGTTGAGCGAGGCGATGGGCAAGACGCCGCTGCCCGCGAACGACCGCGCCGGGTTCGTGAGCAACCGCGTGCTCATGCCGATGATCAACGAGGCGTTCTACGCGTGGATGGAGGGCGTCGCGGAGCCCGAGCACATCGACGGCATCATGAAGCTCGGCTGCAACTTCCCCATGGGCCCGCTGCGGCTGGCCGACTTCATCGGGCTCGATACGTGCGTGCACATCATGGACGTGCTGGCCGACGGGCTGAACAACGAGCGCTACCGCGCGTGCCCGCTGCTCAAGCAGCTTGCGGAGGCCGGGAGACTGGGCGATAAGTCGGGGCGCGGCGTGTTCGCGTACTAGCCAAGGCGGACGACCTTGGTCGGCGGTAGGGGCCGCGATCCGCGGTCGAGACGTAAAATCCGACAAGTGAGTCGCTAATCTACCTTAGAGCCAGCGTGTGGGGTGCTCGGCTCGGGGAGGTTGCCATGAAGGGTCCTGTCGCGTGGCTGCTTGCCGGCGGTTTCGCCGGTGCCATCGGTGTCGTCGTGTGGGCCGCGATCGCGTACTACACCGGGTTCGAGATCGGCTACATCGCGATCGGCATTGGCGCGCTCGTCGGGCTCGCGATCAAGGCGGTGGACAACGAAGGCGGGATGGCGCGAGGTCTGGCGGCCGCAATCATCGCCGCGCTGTCGATCGCCGGTGGCAAGTACGCCGCGGTGTCGCTGCATGTCGGGGATGAGATCGACAGCGCGATGGCGAGCGTCGACTTCAGCGACGAGTTCGTCAAGACGTTCCTCGCCGACGCGATCGCCGAGCGCGAGATGGAAGCGGGCAACGAGCTGGCGTGGCCCGACGACTCGAACGCGGACTCGTTCGATGCGACCGGTGCCGACTATCCCCCGGAGGTCTGGGCCGAGACCGAGGCGGCGTGGGCGGCCTTCACCGAGACCGATCGCCAGCAGTGGCGCGACACCGCGCAGCACACTGTGCGCACCACGTTTGATCAGATGTCGTCGATGGTGACGGAGGGCGCGTTCGCCGCGTCGTTTGGCATCCTCGACATTCTTTTCTTCGGGATCGCGGTGTTCGCGGCGTTCAAGGTCGCCGCGACCGAGGGCGAGGGATAGGCCCCAGCGGTCCCGCGGGCGTCCGTCCGGGGGCGAGACCAGTCGGTTTATTGCAACCCCCGCATCGCGTCGGGAGTAGTCATCGGCAAGATGACCGACGCCTCCGAGAATCGATCGCCCGTTCGTCGCGTGCTGCTCTGGATGGGGCTCGCGATCGGCTTGGCCGTGCTGCTCTGGTTCGCGTGGCTGCTGTCGATCATCGCGACGATGGTGAACGGCCAGCCGGGCGATCCGGGGGACTTTGGTAGTCGAATGGTCGAGCTGTCCCGCTCGGTGCAGCCGGGCGTGTCGGAGGGCGACGCGTGGACGCCGTTGGTTGAAGCGATGGTCGCGGTGGAGCGGGTGGCCGACGACGTGCTGGTCGAATGGCAAGACGACGCCGATCCCTCGTCCGACACGTATCGCGACGTTCGCGTGGCCTTCGCCGCACTCGGAGATTTCGACGCGTTCGTTCGCTCGGCCGAGCCCGAGAGCGAGGCGGATCGTCTCACCCTCGCAACCAGCCGCGATCTCGCGATGGAGGCTCTGGCCCGGTTAGACCGCGATGACGCGTGGGCCCGGCTCGACGCCGCGTTGGGCGCGGGGGCGCACGTGCCCCTATGGGCGGACGAGCATCTGATCGATGTCGTGATCCATCCCGAGTTGCAAGCCTCGCGGACGGTGGCGCGGGCGCTGGCGGGGCAGATGGCGTTGGCCAGTGTGTCCGGCGATGGAGACGCCTACGTGCGCGACGCTGAGCGCCTCGCGCGGATCGCGGGTGCCATCGAGCTACGACCAACGCTGGTCTCGCGGCTGGTGGGCGCGGCGATTCGCCAGCTGCTCCATCGACGGATCCATGACGACCTACGCCGCGGCGAGCTCGACGCCGAGACCTGCAATGCGTTGCTCCGATTGCTCGCTCAACTGGGTGGCCCGCCAGACGCGGCGTTCACGCTCGAGGGCGAGCGGCTGTTCGCCCAGTCGATCGTCCGAATGACCCACACCGATGACGGTGATGGCGATGGGCGTCTTCTGCGGCACGCGTTCGATGGGATCAATCGCTGGAACGCCACTGTGGCATCGTCGCCGCCCCCGAACTGGCGCAACGCGATCGGTGTGATCTCGCCCACCAAACGCCAGACGCTCGATCGGCTTGACGAGGCGTATGACCTCATGATCGAGAGGGCGGGCATGACGCGGGCGGAGCGCGCGCTCGATCCGCTCGATCTCGACGCGTGGGTCGAGGCGCTCGGTCCACGCTACGAGATCGTCGCAACCGTCCTGCCGGCCTCCGGGGTGGCGATCTCGACGCTCGAAGCGGAGGTGGCGATCGTCAGCGCCACCCGCGCGATGCTCGCGATCGAGGTGCATCGGGCGCTCACCGGTGCCCCGCCCGAGCGGCTCGCCGACCTCGTTCCTGGAGTCTTGGATGCCGAGCCGATCGATCCATTTGGGAAGGAGCAGCGATTCGTGTATCGGAAGGCGCCCGCGGCGCCGCTCGGCTACACGCTTTACAGCATCGCGGCTGATGGTGTGGACAATCTGGGTCAAACCCACTTCGACGTCGGTGACCTCGACGGCTTCCGCGAACATCGCGTGCCGTGCGACGTGATTTTCGCCGGCGGACCCGGTCTTGGGGAGCCGGTACCCAACGGCGGCGAACGCGAATAGACTCCGCTCGAGGGCAATCCGCCTGAATCTGGTTTGTGTTCGTGTCTGGAGGTCGCGATGACGACATCGATCACCGGTCCCGGTCTTGCTGCCAGCGGCGTTGATCCGCACGCGGTCACCATCTCTGGCTTGGTTCTGGACGCCGCGTACGGCCCGGGAATGGGTGTTGATTTGCCCGCTTCGATGCGAGATCAGCCCGCCCACCTGCCCGCGCCGGGCGAGTACCCGTACACCCGGGGGCTGTTCCCGCAGGGCTATCGCTCGCGCCTCTGGACCATGCGTCAGTTCGCTGGCTTCGGCTCGGCCGACGACACCAACCAGCGCTTCAAGTACCTGCTCGAGCAGGCCAAGACCTCGACGAGCGCCAACACAGGACTCTCGACCGCGTTCGACCTGCCCACGCTCATGGGACGCGACTCCGATGACGAGCTGAGCGCCGGAGAGGTGGGCAAGTGCGGCGTCGCGATCGACACCATCGAGGACATGCACCGGCTCTACGCCGACATCCCGATCGATGAGGTCACGGTCAGCCAGACCATCAACGGACCGGCGGCGGTGATCTGGGCGATGTACCTCGCGATGGCCAAGCAGCGCGGCATCGGTTGGGACACGCTGGGCGGCACGCTCCAGAACGACATCCTCAAGGAGTTCCACAGCCAAAACGAGTTCATCTATCCGCCCGAGCCCTCGGTGAAGCTCGTCGTGGACACCATCGAGTTCCAGAGCCAGTTCTTGCCGAAGTGGAACTCGGTCTCGATCAGTGGCTACCACATCCGCGAGGCCGGCTCGACCGCGACCCAGGAGCTGGCTTTCACGCTCCGCGACGGCATGGAGTACGTCGAGGCCTGCCTCCTCCGCGGCATGGACGTTGACAGCTTCGCGCCGCGATTGAGCTTCTTCTTCAACAGCCACAACGAGTTCTTCGAGGAGATCGCCAAGCTCCGCGCCGCCCGGCGCATCTGGGCCCGCATGATGCGCGAGCGCTACGGCGCCAAGAACGAGCGCTCGTGGTTCATGAAGACGCACGTGCAGACCGCCGGCTGCTCGCTCACCGAGCAGCAGCCGCTGAACAACATCGTGCGTGTCGCCTATCAGGCGATGGCCGCGGTGCTCGGCGGATGCCAGAGCCTGCACACGGACTCCATGGACGAGACGCTCGGCCTCCCGACCGAGCAGGCGGTGACCGTCGCGCTGCGGACCCAGCAGATCCTTGCTCACGAGACCGGCGTGACGCGGAGCGTGGATCCGCTCGGAGGGTCGTGGTTCATGGAGGATTTGACCGACCGCGTCGAGGCCGAGGCGCTCGAGTACATCGAGGAGATCGACCGCATGGGCCGCGGCGCCTGGACGCCGGACCACGCCAAAGGCTCCACGATTGACGCAGGCGGCGTGGTCAGCGGCATCAACAAGGGCTATTTCCGCCGGCAGATCGCCGAGGCGTCGTACCGCTTCAGCGAGGAGTGCGAGGCGAAGGATCGCGTGATCGTCGGCGTCAACGAGTACGTGCAGGACGACGAGGAGCGCCCGATCGACATCCTGCAGATCGGTCCGGAGGTCGAGACGGTGCAGGTCGATCGACTCTCGGACTTCAAGCGGCGTCGGGACGATGACGCCGTGGAGCAGGCGCTCGACGAGATCCGCGAGGCGGCGCGTCGGGGCGACAACGTCATGCCCTCGCTGGTGGAGGGCGCGTTGGCAAATTGCACCCTGGGCGAGATGACGCAGGCGATGGCGGACGTGTACGGCCGGTACGGCGGCGGGCCGGAGTGGTAGCCGCGGCGGTCGAGCCGCCGGCGACCGAGCCACATAATGGTGCCAGCGCGACGCCGGAGACTCAGAACGCGCTCCTCGTCGCGTTCGCGCGCCTCTTAGCGATGTACGGCACGCCGGCGCACCGGGTGGAGACCGCGTTGGCGGCGCTCGCGTCTCGATGGGGTCTTCGTGGCTCGTTCTTTGCGACGCCCACCGCCGTCTTTGCTGAGATCGAGCGAGAGGGCGAGACCACGTCACGGCTGATCCGGGTCGAGCCGGCCGAGGTGCGGCTCGATCGGCTCGTGCAACTCGATGACACGCTCGAGCGCACGCTCGCGGGCGAGCTGGCACCCGACAAGGCGATCACGCGCGTGCGCGAGATCGAGACGAAGCCAGCGTTGTACGGCGCCACTCAGACCGCCGCGGCGTTCGGGCTCATGGGCGCCGCGGCCGCGGTGTTCTTTGGTGGAGGTGTCTGGGGCGTCGGGCTGGGCCTGCTCACGGCGATGATGGTCGGCACGATCGCGATGACCGCAGGACGCAGCGGACGCATCGCGCGCGTCAGCGAGTTTCTCGCGGGCTTGGCGTCGGCGTTGCTGGCAAGCGTCGCGGTCGCGGCGATGGCGCACCACGGTTGGGGCGTGGCCGACGCGGGCGTGGTCTCGCTCGCCGGGCTCATCGTGCTGCTGCCCGGCCTCACGATCACCATCTCGGTGAGCGAGCTGGCCTCACGGAACATGGTCGCGGGCTCGGCGCGGCTCGTCTCTGCGGCGACCGCGCTGCTCTCGCTGGGTTTTGGCGCCGCGATCGGCGCGCGGGGCGGCACGGCGTTCGTTGATTGGATGGGCTGGGCCGCCGCGGCCGCGTCGCCCACGCCGCTTCCGGAATGGGCGCTGCTGCCCGCGCTGCTGTCCGCGGCGGTCGGACTCACGGTCGTGTTCCACGCCCCGTTCCGAGCCCTGCTGCTCTTCGCGCTCGTCGGTGGATTCTCGTTCGGAACAGCGCGGTTCTGCTCTCTCGTCGTCGGGCCAGAGCTCGCGGCCTTCCTGGCGGCGCTGGCGATCGGCGTGGTGGCGAACATCTACGCCCGAGCGTGTCGGCGTCCGACGGCGCTGGTCACCATGCCCGGCATCATCCTGCTCGTGCCGGGCAGCATGGGCTTCCGCAGCATCTCATCGTTCATGTCGGAGGACGCGGTCGGGGGCGTCCAGACGGCGTTCGGTGTCTTCTTGGTGGCCACCGCGATCGTGATGGGCCTCTTGCTGGCGAACGCGGCGGTCCATCCGCGCCGCGTGCTGTGAAGACGTACGCTTGAAGCATGCGTCAAACGCACGACGTCGAACATCCGCGGAGGAGAGGCTGGGCGGGGTTGGTCGGTCTGCTCGCGGTCCTCGTGATCATGCTGATCCTGATGATCGTTTCGGGCGGCTCTGGCGGCGGGTACCTGCGGCAGTCGGCTAACACGCGGCAGCAGGCACAGGCGATGCGCGCTCAGATCGACATGCAGCAGGTCGCGACGATGGTCGCCCAGTACCACCTCCAGCACGACGAGTATCCGAGCACGCTGGCCGAGGCGGGGCTGGATGCGCTCCCGCAGTTCCGCGGCGAGCTGGGCGCGCGGGCGAGGCTGCGCGTGGTCGATGAGCGTGGATCGCCCAAGCGAGTTGAGATCGTCCGCCCCGGGCCCGACGGTGAGCTCGACACCGAGGACGATCTCACCGAGTCGGCAACGCTCCCGTTCTAAGCGGGCTCGAGCACCTCAGCGTGCCTTCCGGTAGCTGGTGATGCTCGCGTTCCAGAGCACAAGGCGGTAGGTCGGGACCGGCTTGGCGCGTGGCACCGGTGCGTCGTACTCGATCGCTTTGATCTGGCCATCGAACTTCGCCAACCCGCCGACCTCGATGTCGCCCGGGTCGCCGGGGATCTCGGCGATGATGTAGAACTCGCCAGGGATCGTTGGATCCGACCACTCGATGCTGACGCGTGTGATGTTGCCGCGTCGCTTGATGCCGCGGATGCCGCCCTCAAACCCCTTGTAAGGGATCCACTGGTTCGTGAAGACGCCGGCGCCGCCGCCGCCCGCGCCGCCAGCATTCGGAGCGCCCGCGGTCGGGGTGAACCCGGACTCGCGCAGGATCATCGTCGGGGTGAACTCGGGCGCAAGACGCTCGACACCGGCGGGGGGTGTGATGTGTGTGGCCTTGGGCAGGGCCGGGGCCGCGGTCTGGTCCACGATCACTCCGACCGCGACGAGCGCGCCCAGCAACGCGAACGCGATGAGCATGACTTTCATGGCTTGCGTCCTCCCGGGGGGAGCGTACCGCGCCGAGCACGTGATCCAAAGGGACGCGGCGTGGGCCGTGCGGCCGTCAGGCTAGGAGCCAGAACGCCCCGGCGATCACCGCCGAGTGGGTCACCGCGGTCAGCCAGAAAACGCACAGAAAGCGGACGTCGCGAGTCTTGTGCCGGAAGACGCGCTGAGCGGCGAGGCCTCCCGGCCACCCGCCGATCAGATCGATGAGGTGGAGGGATCGCTCGCGGATTCGTCGGCGTCCTCGGATGGCGGCCCGCTTGTCCAGGCCGTAGGCCGCGAAGCTGACCACGCTGGGCGCGAGGAAGATCGCCGCCATGAGGATGAGCCATCGCATGGGCAGGCCTCCGCCCCAAACCGTCCTTGGGTCGGCGTCGGGGGTTCGGAGCCTACACTGGCCGGCTATGGCCGGATCGCTGCACGCTCCCACGACGGCGTTTGAAAAGAAAGATCGATGCGCGGATCTGGCGCATCGTCCCCGTGTGCTCCTCGGCAAGATGGGCCTGGACGGGCACGACCGCGGAGTCAAGGTGATCGCACGAGCCCTTCGGGACTCGGGTGTGCACGTGGTCTACTCGGGGCTCTGGCAGACGCCGCGGAGCCTGGCGGTGTCGGCGCGGGACGAGGATTGCGACGTGGTCGCCGCGTCGATGATGAGCAACTCGCATCTGGTGCTGGCACCGAAGCTGCTCGGGGCTCTGAGCGACGTCGGGCGTCCTGATATCCCGGTGCACATGGGTGGGATCCTGCCGCAGGAGGACATCCCCGCGTTGATCGAGTCTGGCATCGCCCAATGCTTCACCACGGGCACCGGCCTGCAGCAGATCGTGGACGCGGTGCGCGATGTGACGCGGCCTCGCCAGGCAAGCGTGAGCGAGGCGCACACGGCCCAGTTGGCGCGCGACATCTCTCGTGCGCATGATGGCGAGACCGTTCGGTCGGACGCGGTTCGTCGTCGCCCGACTCGCGTGGTGGGCGTCACGGGCTCGCCCGGCGCTGGAAAGTCGACGCTGGTCGCGCAACTGGCGGGGGAATACGCCCGGCGTGCGCAGGCCGAACCCTCGCTCGGGCGGTGCGCGGTCGTCGCGTTCGATCCCAAAAGCCCGATCACCGGAGGGGCCCTGCTCGGAGATCGGCTGCGGGTTGATTTCAACTCGCTGGACGAGCGCGTCTACTACCGCAGCCTCGCGATCAAGGGCGAGGACTACCACGCCCTCGGCGACATCGTTGAGCTGATCGGCGGGGCGCACGAGGGGCCCGCGGGCGAGCCGGGCGAGGGCGCGTTCCAAACGCTCTTCGTCGAGACGGTGGGCGCCGGGCAGAACGAGACCGAGATCCGAGAGCACGTCGATGCGACGGCTGTGGTGCTCACGCCTGGCATGGGCGACGCGGTGCAGATGGACAAGGCGGGCATACTCGAGATCGCGGACCTGTTCGTGTGCAACAAGGCCGATCATCCGGGCGAGCACGAGCTGGTGCGCGATCTGCGGGATGTCGCGGGCTCGCGGCCGGTGCTCGAAACGGTCGCGACGCACGCGCGCGGCGTTCCGGAATTGCTCGACACCCTGCTGGCGCGCTGACGACGGAGACGCCGTGAGCGCACGACCACTCGAAGTCCACAAGTTTGGCGGCACGAGCGTGGGCGACGCCGATCGCATCACGCGAGTGGCGCGGCTGATTTCCGATCGGCGGGTCGACGCCGACGTGTGCGTGGTGTCATCGGCGATGTCGGGCGTGACGAATCGCCTGGTAGATCTGGTCTCGCTGGGGCGGGGCGCGGCTAACGAGCGAGCCGAGCGGCTCGAGTGGCTCCGCACGCATCACGAGCGCACGCTCGCGGATCTCGATCTGGACGCGCAGGCACGGGACGGTGTGCGAGATTGTCTGGACGATCTCGACGCACTGGTGGCGCCGTTGGATCAGTTCCATCGCACGCCGCCGGCGTTGAGCGATCGGATCCAGTCGATGGGCGAGCGGCTGGCGGTCGA
>JBCAXI010000030.1:0-14751 GCA_038534175.1 Planctomycetota bacterium
GCGGCTGATGCCCACCTCGGCGGCCACCTCCTTGAGCGTCATGGGCTCCTGACCGTCCAAGCCGAACCGCAGACGCAGGATCCGCGCCTCGCGATCGTCGATCGCTTCGAGCAGGTGCCGAAGCGTCTTGAGCTCCTCGCTCCGAAGGCTCCGGTCGTCGGGCGTCAGCTCCCTCGAGTCGGCGACGAGGTCGCTCATCTCGACGAGGCTGCCGTCGCGATCCACGGGCTGCTGGTTCGGCGCTCGGAGGGCCTTGATCGCCCGCCGGATGATCTTGGCCTTGCGGATAGGAAGATCCATCCGCTCGGCCAGCACCTCGATCGGGGGCGGGTAGCCCAGCTCCGCTTCCAGCTCGCGTGACGCGGCCTTCCACTTGGCGATCAGCTCCACCATGTACGCGGGCACATGGATCGGCTGGGTCGCGTTGATCAACGCCCGCTTGATGGCCTGCTTGATCCACCAAGACGCGTACGTGCTGAATCGAGCGCCCTGGGCGGGGTCAAACCCCTCCACGGCTCGCATCAGACCGATGTTGCCCTCCTCGATGAGGTCGGACAGGCTCAGCCCGCGATTCACGTAGTTCTTAGCGATCGCGACGACGAGACGAAGGTTCGAGCGGATCATCCGCTCGCGGGCCTCCGGACAGCCGTCGTTCAGCACGGCCCAACCAAACATCTTCTCCTCATCTGCGGTGAGAAGGGGATATCGATTGATTTCGCGCAGGTACAACTGCAGTTCAGACTGCAACGCATTCGACCCGGTCCGGGTCGTACCACTCTCTACACTCACGTCTTTACCCACCTTCCGACGGGTTCTCCCGCCCGTCGAACAGGTACACCCACTTCGAAGGTGTGCCACTCAATTACCGATTCGAAGCGAAATTCCACCCAGTTCCAGTCGTCTATCAACCTCTCGAACGTCGCATCTACCCCCAGTTTCAGCGGATAGTAACGCCGGAACGGAGCGTTAAGCAATCTATCCCGTTCGATAACGAAAAAAACAGGCTCCATAACGTCCGCGTCGACGACCCGTAAAACTACTTGTTTCGATCGTCGCAGAGCGCGATCGGCCGGCTCCTATCGCGCCTCGGCGTACAATCTGGCCGGCGTCGAACACGCGGAAATCCCCCCTGAACCCCATCAGGAAATAGACCGAACAGGCTGTGATGGACCTCGATCTGACCGAACTCCTTGCCGACTGGGCCTACACGCCCGGCCAGATCAACGTCCGGCTCATCCAGGGCCAGGACGGCGCCCGCAAGGTGCAGGTCCGGCTCGACCTGGGCATTCTCCAGATGAACATGGAGGGCCGACCCGACGGGCTCCGCCCCCATAGCTATCCATCTCTCCTCGACTACCACCAGGCCCGGATCGACGCGCAGTTGGCGGACCCCGCGGCCGATCTGCCCGGTGAGTCGGACGGTGAAGACGACATCGACTCTGAGATCGCCGGCGGCGAGGCCGAAGACACGAACGACGACGACAGCGACACCTCCGACACCGAGTCGGGCGAGCGTCCCATCAGGCTCTCGGAGGACGAGTGCCGCGCGCTCCGTGAGGAGGCGGCGCAGTACTACCACCGATACGTCGCGCTGCTGGTGCTGGAGGAGTTTGACGCCGTGGTGCGTGACACCACGCGCAACCTGCGGGTGCTCGACCTGTGCAACAAGCACGCGGCCAACGAGAGCGACCGAAACGCGCTCGAGCAGTTCCGTCCGTACATCATGATGATGCGTTCGCGGGCGCTGGCCTCGCAGGCGTTGTCCGACAGCGAGCCCAAGGCCGCGATCGCCGCGATCGACGATGGGCTCGACGGGCTTCGACGGTACTTCGCCGAGGCGGGCGAGGGCGAGCACTTCGAGGAGTCACCCGAGGTCCAGATGCTCCGCGGCATGCGTGAGGCGCTCGTGCCCAAGCTACCCGTCTCGCAGGGCGCCGAGCTCAAGGAGCGTCTCAAACAGGCGGTCGATCAGGAGAATTACGAGCTCGCCGCCATCCTCCGCGACGAGCTTAAGATGCTGCGCGATCGCCCGACGCAGGCTTAGACGCGTTGTCGGTTGAGGCCGACTCGGCGACGACCGAGATCGAATCGGTCGCCCGCGCGTCCGCCGGCTCGTCCTCAGACAGCCCCACCATCTTGAAGACACCGGCGGCCATCGCCTCGGCGGTCGCGACCTCTTCCACGGTCACGTGGGTGGCGCCCGCCTCGATCGCCATCATCGCCCGGCTCATGACCGAGGTCCGCACCGCGACGCACACGTCCGGGCGCAGGCGTCGGATCGTCCGCGTGGTGTTGAGCATCGCCGTCTCGTCTGGCATCGTGACGATGACGGCGGAGGCGTGCTCGACGCCGGCCGCCTCGAGCACGTCAGGATTCGAGGCGTCGCCGAACACGATCGACCGCCCGAGTTCTCGCTGGCGGCGGACGGTCTTTGGGTTGAGCTCGAGAATGGTCACTCGACCGCCGCGAAGCTCGACCCGCTCGGCGACCGCCCGACCGACCGGGCCGTAGCCGACCACAAGCACGCTCGGACGCTCGTCGGCGTCGTCGGCCGTCGGCGTATCGCCGGTCGCGAGCGCCGAGCGACGCGCCCAGGGGCTCACGTCCCAGCCCGAGGCCCAGGTGCCCGAGGCGCGTCGTCCGAAACCCATCAACGCCGGCGTCACGATTAGACCCAGGATGACCGCGGACACGACCTTGCTCTCGACATCGGCCGTCAGCAGGCCCGCCGCCGAGGCCGAGCCGAGCACGATCAGGCTGAATTCGCCGGCTTGGGCCAGCGTGAAGCCAACCGCGAGTGCTGATCCGCCGCGCACGCCCACGGCCCACGATCCGAAGCCGATCACCGACGCCTTGATCGTGAGCATGAGCATCACCGCGATGAGCACCACCCACCAATGCTGCACCGCGACCATGATGTCCACGTTGAGCCCGACGGCCGTGAAAAACACCGCCATCAGCAGGTCGCGCACCGGCGCGAGCTGCCCGGCGAGTTGGTGCTTGACGACCGTGGAGGCAAGCAGCAGCCCCGCAACAAACGCGCCCATCTCGGCGCTGAGTCCGACCGCCGCCGAGCCCATGCCCGCGGCCAGCGCGAGCGCCGCGGCCAGCACGAGCAGCACCTCGGGCGTCGCGGTGCGGGCCGCCTCGTTCATCAGCTTGGGCAGCAATCGCCGACCGATCAGCAGCACGATCAGCACGCCGCCGAACCGCAACGCGACGCCCGCGATCCCGCCCCCCGCGCCGGTCTCGGCGCCCGCTTCGACGCCGCCCCATCGCGCCAGCATCGGAATCGCCGCCAGGAATCCCAGCACCACGATGTCCTGCACCAGCAGCACGCCGAAGCAGGTCCGCCCGTACACGCTCTGAAGATCCCGGCGCTGCGCTAGCAGCTTGAGCACCACCGCGGTCGAGGACAGGCTGAGCGCCATCGCAACCGCCAACGCGGACGGCGGCGTCAAGCCAAACGCCATCGCGATCGGCCAGCCGATCAGCGTCGACGCGAGCGTCGTGCCGACGCCGACCAGCAGCAGCGGCCTCGTTGAGCCCTTCAGCGAGGGCAGATCCAGGTGCATCCCGATCTGGAACATCAAGAAGAGCAACGCCAGATCGGCGATCATCCCCACGCTGTCATCGCCCGAGACCAGCCCGAACGCGTGCGGGCCCACCAGCACGCCGGCGATCAGATACCCCGGCACGACCGAGACCCGCAATCGCCCCAGCACCAGCGTGACGGCGGCGGCGCACGCCAGCACGACCAGCAGATCGACCAACGCCGACGACGCCGGCCCGCCCGCCGCGAGCACGGGCGCGAAACTCACGAACGTTGCATGCATTGCCGAATCCTAGCCGCTGGCGTCCGCGGCCCGAGCGCGCCGAACCAACACGCCGAGCAGCGTCAGATCTGAGGGCGTGACCCCCTCGAGTCGACCGGCCTGTCCGAACGTGCCCGGACGGAACCGCGCCAGTGCCTGCCGTGCCTCGGTGCGCAGGCTCGACATCGAGTGGTAGTCGAGGTCATCTGGCAATCTCCGACGCTCAAGCTCGGCCTGGCGGCGAATCTCAACACGCTGCCGCTCGACGTACGCCTCGTACAACCGATCGGCGTGGGCCGTGCGCCACACTCCGATCGGCGCCTCGCCCGTCTCCGCCGAGACCGCCGATCGGAGATCATCGATTCCAAAGTCCGGACGCCGCAGCAGATCGGCCAGCCGATCCGCCCCGACCTTCGCTTGATCGATCGCGCGTTGCACGCGATCCAGCGACGCCGATCGCTCGCGGTGCAGCGCCAAGCGGCGCGCGCCCATCGGCGTGCCGTCGAGCAGACCGAGCCGCTCGGCGATCGGCGTGAGACGATCGGCCGCGTTGTCGGCCCGCAGAATCAGTCGATGCTCGGCGCGGCTCGTGAACATGCGGTACGGCTCGACCGGTGTTTTGGTCACCAGATCGTCCATCAGCACGCCGATATACGCCTCATCCCGACCGAGCGTCCACTCGCGCTCGCCGCGGGCGCGCCGGGCCGCGTTCACGCCCGCCACCAGTCCCTGCCCCGCGGCCTCCTCGTACCCACTCGTCCCGTTGATCTGCCCCGCGAGAAACAGCCCCTCCACGAGCTTCGTCTCGCCCGTCGCGCGGATCTGATGCGGGCGGACCATGTCGTACTCGACCGCGTAGCCGTGACGCAGAATCTCCGCCCGCTCGCAGCCGGGCATCGTGCGCACGACCACGTCCTGCACGTCGGCCGGCAGGCTGGAGCTGATGCCGTTGCAATACACCCACTCGCCGCGGTGGCTCTCGGGCTCCAGGAAGACGCCGTGCGACGCGCGGTCGGCGAAGCGCACGACCTTGTCCTCGATTGAAGGGCAGTATCGAGGGCCGGCCGCGTCGAGCTGGCCGCTGAACATCGGCGCCCGATGCAGGTTCGCACGGATCAGTTTGTGCGCCTCGGGCGACGTGCGCGTCAGACGCGTCGCGACCTGGGGCATCACGGGAAATCGATCGAGCCCGACGCCGACGCGCTCGCCCTCGAATCGCCAACCGCCCGCCTCGGTCAGATCGCTGAATGCCGTCGGCGGTTCGTCACCCCAGTGCCGATCGAGCCTGTCCCAGTCGATCGTCGACCGACGCAGCCGCGGCGGCGTGCCGGTCTTTAGGCGACCCAACTCAAAGCCCAGCGCCCCGAGCCACTTGGCGATGCCGACCGCCGGCGCCTCGCCGTGGCGCCCGCCCTGCGACCTCGACGGGCCCGTGTGCATCAGCCCGCGCATGAACGTGCCCGTGGTGAGCACGACCGCCTCGCCGGCGAGCCGCCTCGGGCCCCCGTCGCGCGGCGTGATCGACACCCCCGTGGCGATGCGGCTGGTCGAGCCCGATGCGCGTTCGACCTCGATCTCCTCCACCGTGCCGGCGACGATGTCGATCTCGGATCGAGACTCGACGAGCGCGCGCACGGTCTCGGCGTAGACATGCTTGTCGCACGAGGCGCGCGGGCCGCGGACCGCGGGGCCCTTGCTCGTGTTCAACGTCTTGAAGTTGATCCCGCTGGCGTCGGCGGCGAGGCCCATGACGCCGCCGAGCGCGTCGACCTCGCGAACAATCTGTCCCTTGGCCAGCCCGCCGATCGCGGGGTTGCAGCTCATGACGCCGATCTTCTCGGGATCGATCGTGACAAGCGCGACGGCGCACGACGCGCCCGCGAACAGATTCGCCGCGGCCCACGCGGCCTCGACGCCCGCGTGCCCGCCGCCGATCACGATGACCCGATACGCCCCAGCGTGCATCGACAATCGTAAGCCGCTAGTGGGCATTCTTATGCACGAAGCCCTTGAAGACCGTGAGCACGAGGATGCGCACGTCGAACCAGAGAGACCAGTTCTTGATGTAGTGGAGGTCGTATTGCAGTCGCTTGCGGAGGCTGGTGTCGCCGCGGAGGCCGTTGACCTGGGCCCAGCCGGTCATGCCCGCCTTGACGTGGCTTCGGAGCATGTAGCCGCGCCAATTCTCGCGGAACTGCTCGATGAGCTCGGGGCGCTCGGGGCGCGGGCCGACGAGCGACATCTGCCCCTTGAGCACGTTGAGGAGTTGGGGTAGCTCGTCGAGGCTCGTGCGTCGCATGAACCGCCCAAAGGGCGTGATGCGAGGGTCGTCGCGCTCCGTCCATCCCGGGTTGGCGACGTTGGGATGGCGCTCGTCTTCCACCGAGTACATCGTGCGGAACTTGTAGATCTTGAAGGTCTGCCCGCCGAAGCTGACGCGTCGCTGCTTGAAGATGACCTTGCCCGGGCCGCTCAGACGCACGCCGATCCAACAGGCGATGAACACGGGCGAGAAGAGCAGCATCGCCGCGATGGCGCCAGCGACGTCGAGCGCTCGCTTGCTGGCGCCCCCGAGCCCGGCGTGAGGGTTCTCGCGGCAGCTGAGAATGGGCATGCCGTCGAGCTCGCCCACGACCATGTTCGCCGGCGTGTATCGGAGCGGCACGTCGGGCACGATGCGCACGTCGACCGTGAACCGCTCGAGACGCTGCAGTGTCTCCGATAGTTTCGAGGCGCTGGTGTTGGGTAGGCAGAGGTAGATCGCGTCAACCGGATTGCGCCGCAGCACCTCTTCAAGATCTGACAGCCCGCCGAGCACAGGCCGATCGGCGCACGCGACGCGTTTGGTGCGGTCGTGGTGCGAGATGAAGAACGCGACCTTGATGCCGGTCCATGAGTTGCGAGCGATGGTGCGGGCGCAGATCTGCCCCAGTCGCCCAGACCCGATCACCGCGACGTGGCGGAGGTTGCGCCCGCGCGCGCGAACCCAGCGAAGCAAGAGCCGGAGCGCGAGCCGCTCGAGACCGAGCGCGATCGGCAGGAGCACCGCGATCGCGAGGATCTGAAACCGCCCGGGCTCCAGGTCTCCACCCAGCACGCGCACGAGGTGATCGCCTGCTTTGCCTCCGACCGCGTCGTTGCCCACCAGGAACAACATCACGACGAGCAGCGCGACAGCGAGCAAGCTCGCCTTCAGGACGCCGACCTGCTCGGCGAGCAGGCCCTTGTCACGCCGAGCGCGGTAGAGTCCCGACGCCGAGATCGCCGCGATCGTGATCGGCGCGACGAACCCCACCAGCGGCTCCTTGATCCAGTTCTCCCAACTCTCGGGGAACCAGCCCTCGCCGAGTCGACGACGCAGCGTCCAGGCGCCGTAGCACGCGCTGGCGATGACTGTCGCGTCTGCGGCGATCATGAGCGAAACAAAGAGCTGGTGACGCTGCTTGAGCACGCCGCTCGGGCCTCCGGGGCGAGAAAGGTGGCGAGGCAAGGATATCGCGGTGGCGGGTCAGTCGGCTTGATCGCCCCCGGCGAGACGGCGCAGCGTGACTCGATCCTCTTCCGAGAACGCCGAGCCGTCCGGCGGGACGATCTGGATCTCCACGAGCAGGTCCCCCTGGCGCCCCTCGGTGTTCTCGATGCCCATGCCGCGCAGCCGAAGCTTGCGCCCGCTCGGCGCGCCCGGGGGAGTTCGGATGTCGACGGTTCGACCGAGCACCGTGATCTCCCGGGTCGAGCCGAGCGTGGCCTCGTCGATGCCGAGTTGGACGCTCGTGTGCAGGTCGAGCCCGTCGCGTCGGAGCGTTGGGTGGGCGCCGATGCGCACGCGCAGCAACAGATCTCCCGAACGCCCCCCACCCCTGCCCGCGGCGCCCTCGCCCCGGACGCGCAGGCGCCCGCCCGCGTGCGTCGCCTTGGGAATGGTCACGTCGATCGTGCGCGCCACGCCGCCGCGGTCCAGGCGCACCTGGTGCGAGCCGCCCAGGGCGGCGACGTCGAACGGCACGGTGATCTCGTGCTCGACATCCCGCCCCGCGCTCGCCGCGGGCCGAGGTCGGCGCCCCGACGCGGGCCCCGATCTTGCGCTCGGGCCCCGTCCGCCGAAAAACGCGCCAAACAACTCTTCGAGATCTTCAAACCCCGCGGCGCCGCCGGGCCCGCCGGCGCCACCGACATTCGACCATGAGTAGGTCCCGCTCGCTCCCGCCTCACGGGCGGCCTCGAAGCCCGACCGCCCCACACGGTCGTACAGCGTGCGCTTCTCGCCATCGGAAAGCACGTCGTACGCCTCCTGCACCTCGGTGAACTTGGCCTGCGCGTCGGCGGCCTTGTTCACGTCGGGGTGGAGCCGGCGCGCACGCTCTCTGTACGCCTTCTTGATGTCGTCGGCGCTGGCGGTGCGCGCCACTCCAAGCACGTCGTAGAAATCGCGAGCGGCCACGCCGGTCCGTGCTCCGATTCGGGATCGGTCCCGGGTCGGCCCCGGGACCTCGTGCAGGGCGCGTTAACGCTGCGGGTTCTGACGCTGCGGGCTGACGGGCTGCGGAGCGGGGCGGCCGGCGGCGCCCGAGTCCTGACGCGTGGGCAGGCCCGAAGGCGTGGCAGCCGGCGTCGTGGGCGTCGGCGTCACGGGCGCCGGTTCCTCGATCGCGATCAGGTCCACGTCGAAGTAGAGGACGTCGGATCCGGAGATGCCCGCGCGGGGGTTGCCGCCTGGGCCGTAGCCGAGCGCCGGCGGGATGACGATCCGGCGACGCTCGCCCTTGGTCATGCCCTGCACGGCACGGGTCCAGCCCGCGATGAGGCGTCCGGGCATCATGTAGTCGAGCGGACGGCCACCGGGCTTGAAGCTTGAATCGAACGAGGAGCCATCGGCGAGGTAGCCGGTGTAATCGAACACCACGCGTCGGCCATCGGCGACCTGCAGGCCGTCCCCCCCGCCGCCGTAGCTGATGGACGCGAGCCCGTCGCTCCAACGCGAAACACTGACACCGGCGTCGAACGGCTCAAACTCGTAGGCGGTATCGTCGCCCGAGCCCCACACCACGTTGCCCATCGCATCGAGGCCCTGGTCGCGCGTGCGGATGCGGCCGTCGATGATCTCGATGCGGCTGGTCATCTCCATCGCGCCGCCGCGAGCGGTCGGGTAGGGGTACGGCGTCTGGCCGACGTGCCCCGAGCCCTCGGGCCGGAGGTTGATGTCGAGCCGAGCGACGATGTCGCCGCGATCGATGGTCGGGGCCAGATCGCCGAGCGCCCACACGCCGGCGAACGCCGGGTTGAGCCCGCCCTCGGCGCGGAACTCGTACGTGCGAAGACGCACGCCCTGGCTGCTGCGGTAGAGCTGGAAGACCGCCTGGTAGTACGGCGAGCTGAGCCCGTCCTCCCGCGCGACCTCGACATACATCGTGTCGCTCAGACCTTCGACCGGCGCGGCGCCGACGTGCATGACCACGTGGGCGCTGTCGTCATCGGCGCTCGGGGCGGCCGTGGTCGTCCGCCAGGAGCCGATCAGCTTGTCGGCGATCGACTGGAATTCGGGGTCGCTCCAGCTCTGGCCGAGGTCGTTCATGTTCGTCGCCATGCCGTTGGCAACCATGGGCGCCGCGTCGCCCTGCGCCATCGCCGAGCCGGCGACGAGCATCGCGCCGGCGGCGAACGTGGCGCCGAGGCGTCGGGTGAGGGTCCATCGATTTGTGCTGCGGGTGGCGAGGGCCATGCGATCGTCTCCGTGCTAATTCGGCGTGGGTACGGGGAGGGTGGACCTCAGACGGGTTCGGTTCGCGACCGCAGAGATCCCGAGGGACCAAGTATAGGAGGGTGACTCACGTCCCCCCGGCGTGGTACGCTCGCGTGACGGGTCACGCCGCGGCCCATCGAGGGCCATCTCTTGAGCGACGTCTCGTGGAGGGGTTGTGACCGATCGAACACCGTCCAGCTCCGATCCTCGCGCCGCTTCAGAATCGCCCAAGGTCCGCAAGCCGTCGATCCAGATCGACGCCGCGGACCTGGATGACGATGGCACGAGCGCCGCGAGCGGCAGCCCGCAGCACATGCGGACGCGCCTGAAAGAGGGCCTCGCGGACCTGCACGAGCACGCCGGCTTCGACGTGCTGCAGGGCGGTGTGGGCTCGTCGACGCACGAGGACCACGACCCCGAAGCCGAGTACATGAACGTGCGGGACATCCGCTCGGCCAAGCAGGCCGTGATGTCGACCGGCGGGCAGTTCGTGCTGGGGCTGGTGGTTGGCTTGGCCGGGATCGGGCTGGCGATCTACGCGGTGGCCCAGGTGAGCGGGAACTCAACCGAGTCGCTGATCATGCTCGGCATCGCGGTTGTCATCGCGCCCATCTCCACGTGGTGGGCGCACAAGAAGTACAAGCAGTGGCTGCAGCGCAAGACGTACCTCTATCGCCTGCTCGAGTCGCTGGGCGAGGACGTGAGCGACCTGCACCCGCGCGGCGGCAAGCGCGACCTACCGCCGAACGGGTAGATCCCTCTACGCCAGATCGGGGAACATCTCGCGGACCGTGCCGACCAGGTCCTTGACATGGCTGACCGACTCGTCCATGAGCTTCTGCTCTTCGGGCTGCATCTTGAACTCGACGATCTTCTCGACGCCGCCCTTGCCGAGCAGCGCGGGCACGCCAACGAAGTAGCCGCCCACACCGAACTCGCTCTCGCAGTAGGCCGCGGAGGGGATGATGCGCTTCTTGTCCTTCACGATGGCCTCGACCATCTGGATGGTGCCGCTGGCGGGGGCGTAGTAGGCGCTGGTGCCCATGAGCTTGACGATCTCGCCGCCGCCGACCTTGGCGCGATCGACGCACGCGGTGATTTTGTCCTCTGAGAGCAGGTCGGTGATGGGCACGCCGTGCACGCTGGTGAGGCGAGGCAGCGGGACCATGTCGTCGCCGTGACCACCGAGCAGGAGCGCGGTGATGTCCTCGACCGAGCAGCCGAGCTCCATCGCGAGGAACGCGCGGAAGCGGGCGACATCGAGCGAGCCGGCCTGGCCCATCACTCGGTTGGTCGGAAAGCCCGAGGCCTTCCACGCGGTGTAGACCATCGCGTCGAGCGGGTTGGAGACCACGATGATGATCGACTCGGGCGCGAACTCGCGCACGTTCTCGCTCACGCTCTTGACGATCTTCACGTTGGTCTGGATCAGGTCGTCGCGGCTCATGCCCGGCTTGCGCGGCAGGCCCGCGGTGATGACCACGACGTCGGAGCCGGCGATGTCTTTGTAGTCGCTCGTGCCGGTGATGTTGGCGTCGAACCGCTCGATCGGACCGCAACAGGCGAGGTCGAGCATCTTGCCCTTCGCGACGCCCTCCTTGTCGGGGATGTCGAGGACGACGATATCGCCGAGTTCTTTTTGAGCCGCCCAGTGGGCGCAGGTCGCCCCGACGTTGCCCGCTCCAATGACGCTGATCTTCGCCCGTCCGAGTGCCATCGCCCGCCTCGCTTTCGTCGATTCCCCCTATCAGCCGGACAATAGCGCCCAACCCCGGCGTCCTCACGCTCTGTTCAGGCCGAGCCGACCTGAGCCGCCGACCACGCGCGAGCCGCCGACGCGTCGAACCGCCCCACCCGCACGCCCGCGTCGATCCAGGGCTCCAGCACGGGCGCCCCGGCGGGCAGGGTTTCATCCATCGCCGCGATCACGTCTCGCCAGCCCTCGCCCAGATCGACGGCGGGGGCCCGATACACCTGACGATGCCGAAGCGTCGTGCGGGCCTCGCCCTCGGCGCCGAAGAGGTCGATGAGCAATCGCCCCACCACCTCCGGCTCGACGCCGCGGGAGCGGACGTACGCGGCCATCGACTCCGCCTGCAGCCGCGTGCCCGGGCGGGCGAGCCACAGGTCGCCGGAGAACCCGCGCTCGAGCACCGCGTCCACCGCCTGGGAGGGATCCCCCACCTCGATTGGCTGGCCCAGCACCCACCACTCGATGCCGCGCTCCTTGGCCTCGACCAACGCGTCGCGCGCGTCATCGAGGATCTCGACCAACGCCTCCGGCAACGGCTCGCCCCTCCAGATCTCGTGCAGCGTGGCCGCGTCGCTACGGATCTGCATCTCCGCGCGGTCGAGACCGAGCGATCGCTCGTCGTCCGGCAACGCGTGCAGCTCGCGCAGGGCGGAGGTGATGGCCTGGAGCCCGATGATCGGCGCCACGGCCTCGCGCCAGCGCCCGCCCTCTCCATCGTGCGGCAGCGAGACCGCGGCCCGCGCTAGGTCGGTCCAGCGAGCGAGCAGCGTGGCCCAGGTGAGCGCGGCGGGTGGCATGGACCGATGCTAGCCCGGGACCGGATCGCCTAGGCTGGCTCGGCTTGGGCTTGAGCCCGATCGAACGACTGGAGCCGTCGAGTGCTGTCCCGCATCACATCTCCGGAGCACGACCCGCGCGTCGCCGAGCTGCGGGCGCGGCTCGACGCGTTTTACGCCAAGCCCGATACCTACGAGTCGTTCGACCGCCCCCTCGACCAGAGCCGGTACTGGCGGCCGGTGTTCCGCCGCATCCGCGAGATCCTGGAGCGTCCAGGCCGCGGGGAAGAGCCCGTCCGTGTGCTCGAGATCGGCTCCGGGCGCACGAGCTTTCCCGGCGCACTCGATGACCTGCGTGAGAACGTCCACTTCACGGCGCAGGACATCACCGAGGCCAATCTCGACCACCTCAACTCGGTCGCGGACCGGGTCCACGTCGGCGACGTGCTCGAGCTGGGCGAGCGGTTCGACGTGATGTTCTCGACGTTCGTGTGGGAGCACATCACCAACCCGCGCGAGGTGCTCGAGTGGAAGCTCTCGCATCTCAACCCGGGCGGCAGCGTGTTCATCTTCTGCCCCCGCTACGACGCGCCGGGCTACGTGCCGCCGAGCGCTCGGCACCTCTCGGGCGCGCGGCAGAAGCGCATCGCCGCGGCGTTGGCGATGCGCCGGGTCGCCTCGCTGCTCAAGCGTCGCGCCGACTTTCTGATCCACCTCGAGCCGGCGGTGCTGCACGTGGACTGGTACCGCGACGCCGACGCGATCCACTGGTCGTCGCTCGGTGATCTGCGGCGTGCGCTCCCCAGCAAGTTCAAGCTGAGCGTGCTCGCGCCCGAGGGCCTGGGGCTCGTCGCCCGTCGAAAGCTGTCGCTCATCCAAATCCTCGCGCGCATCGACGCGCCCGACGCCTGACCCAGCGGAGCACGCCGTGGAACTCGACCCCAAGACCCTCGGGCCCGCCGCGTGCTACAAGCTCATCGTCGGCTGCGTGGTGCCCAGGCCGATCGCGTTCGTCTCGACGATCTCGACGGAAGGCGCGCACAACCTAGCGCCCTTCTCTTTCTTCAACGGCGTGGGCGCTAGCCCGATGACGATCCTCTTCTGCCCAGCCAATGAGCCCGACGGCTCCGACAAGGACACGCTGCGCAACTGCGTGCCGACCGACGAGGGTGGCACCGGCGAGTTTGTCGTCAACGTCGCGACCGAGGCCTACACCCGCCAGATGGCGGGCGCCGCCGAACCGCTGCCGCACGGCGAGAGCGAGTTCGAGCTGGTCGACCTCACGCCAGCGCGCTCGACCCTTGTCAAGCCGCCACGCGTGCTGGAGTCTCCCGTCGCGTTCGAGTGCCGGACGACGCACGTGATCCGCACCAACCCGGGCGCGGTCGCTGGCGGCAACGTGGTCATCGGCGAGGTCGTGCATGTGCACATCGATGACGAACTCGTCAACGAGCGGATGCACGTCGACCCCGAGCGGTTGGCGGCCGTGGGCCGCATGGGCGGCGCCGACTACTGCCGCACGCGCGAGCGTTTTGCGCTGCGTCCAGGCAAGGCCGCGCTCGAGTCATCCGATCCTCTGGATGGCTGAGGGATTCAAGGGCGCCGTGAACTGAACAGCCAAGCGAGGAAGGCCACGCTCACGTCGATCGTGGCCTTCGCTGCGTGTTGACCGCGGCACCCGATGCCGCCGCTGTCCGAAGAGTCAAAACGAAAGAACCCCGAGCGGTGGTGGAACCGCTCGGGGTCGAGAGGCCGGGGCCGAGTTCGCTGTGGGAGGAAGGAAGAAGCGCGTCGCTCGGCCCCTGGGTGGTGGACCCTGAGAGCCCTCTTGGTGGTCCTGACCGGCGGCCGACGGCGCGGGCGCGTTGAACGCCGCGGGTGGTCTGTGCACCGATCGTGCCGAGGTCGTCCGTGCCCTGTGTGCTCGCGCCTCTCTCCTCCGACGCCGTGGTGGGCGGCGTCGGAAGATCGGTTCACGCGGGTGCGCCGATCCTCGGCGTCAGCACGCCGTCGAACTCGAGCATCGGGCCGGTCGTGACGGCGTCGATGTCTTGTCCAGCGGGCGAAATCGGTGTTCAACTCAGGCGCCGCGAGCTGCAAGCGCTCCGCGTCCGCCGGCCGAACCGGTCGTGTGCTGTGGTCTCTCCGTCAGGTGTGTGCGACGGAGCGTCCGTGCGTGAGATCGGCGGGCCGTCCTGACCCGCCACGTTGTCCTGCCGGGCCACGGGGCCCGGTGGGGTGGTTCGGGTCAGCTCTAACTACAACCCATGCTGGCACCACAATTCAGGCACTTGTAGCACGTGCCGCTGCGCACCGTGATCGTGCCGCAGACGTCACACGGCGGCGCGTCGCCCATGCTGTCGAGCGCGACGGACAGGGTCGTCGACTCGACGCTCACCTCGGTCTTCGACCCGCCCGACGAGCGTGTCATCGAGATGGCGTCCGAGTGGGCCGAGATGGTCGCGCGATCGGCGTCGCCAACCCGCGTCGACCCCGCGGCGCCGAGGCGCGCCTGGGTGGACTCGTTCCAAGGCTTACTCTCCTTGATGATCCGGTCGCTGCCGGCGGGCGATGGCGTCGAAGGTGTGTCGCGGTTCGGCGTGTTCGCCTCGCGGTACCCCTCGATGAACTGAATGCCCAGCCGGCGGGCGATGGCGTCGAAGGTGT
>JBCAXI010000031.1:0-14743 GCA_038534175.1 Planctomycetota bacterium
CCCCCCCCCCCCCCCCCCCCCCCCCCCCCCCCCCCCCCCCCCCCCCCGCCCACACTCGGTCCCGCCCCGAGGCTCTGCCGCTCGGCCGACCGGTCCGCGCCGAGGCCGCTCTGGCTTCTCTCGCCTCAGGCCGGCGTGTTCGAGCTGACGCGGGATCGATCGTGGACGGGGCAGCTCGTGGCGGTGGAGTCGGCGCACTGGCGCGCGATCGGGTGGGTGTGGCTGGCGGGCGCGGGCGTTTGGCTCGTGGCCCTGGTTCGGGGGTTGGTCCGACGCGGCAAGATCGCCTAGATTTAGTTTGTGTGAAGTTCGATCGAGCGTGGCTCGATCGGCCTGATTCGATTGGCGAGGTGGAGCGGGCGTGCCGTCAATGTGAGCCGTTGGCCGAGGCGTGGCGATGAGCCGCGCGGGAGTGTCTACCCATGGATCTGATCACACCGGATGAGAAGACGAAGCTGGAAACACGGCTCTCGGAGCTGGTCTCGAATCGATCGGTCATGTCCAAGCGGATCGACGAGGCGCGGGAGCTCGGCGATCTGAAAGAGAACGCCGAGTACCACGCGGCGCGCGAGCAGCAGGGGCTCGAGGAGGCGGAGATCCGCCGGCTCGAGGATCGCCTGGCGACGGCGCAGGTAGTCGATAGCGATCGCCAGGCCGACGGCGTGGTGTTCCTGGGCTCGATGGTGAAGATGCGCGAGATCGACACAGATGATGAGGATCTGTTCAAGCTCGTGGGCGAGATGTCGGACGATCCGCCCTTCGACTACTCCGAGGTGACGGTCGGCAGCCCGATGGGCGAGGCGATGCTGAAGAGCCGCATCGGTGAGACGATCCGCGTGGACACCCCGCGAGGCGAGAAGCGGTTCGAGATTCTCGAGATCGACTGAGTGGGACGTTTTTGCGGATGGGAACTCGTGAGTGCGGGCTAGACGGCCGCGGGCGCCTCTAGTTCGAGGACGATGTCCTCGCCGTCTCGGCCTTCGGCGAGGAGCGCATTGCCGTCGGGTCTGAACAAGCGGACTCGCACGGGACGATCGGGTCGCGGGCGATCGCCCTCGCGATGCGTGACCGAGACGCGCACGCGGCCCTGCTCTCGAACCGCGCGGTAGTGCGTGAGCAGGAAGTCGCCGTCGCGGTAGCCGAAGCCTTCGCCGGCGTCCTCGTAGAGCGTGCCCCGGGCCTCGCCCATTTCGTCAAGCGCGACGAGGAGCGTGAGCGGATCGAGCGCGCGCTGCTGGGTGTGCTGCATCACGGGTCCCACCGGCACGATGGCGCCGGCGCGGAGGTGCAGGACGGGCAGCTGGGGATGATGGTCGTGGTCGGGATCGTCGGTGTCATCACGGTCGGCGAGCTCGAAGCTCGGCCAGAACCCCGGCGGGAGCGGGGCGATCCAATCGGGATCTTCGTGGACGCGGGCGCGCACGAGCACATCGGCGCCGAGCAGAAACACGTCGTCGACGTCGCGCAGCTCGGTGTTGGTCGGGTCGTGGAAGAAGAGCGGGCGGGCGACGGGCAGCCCGGTCGCGGCGGCCTCGCGGAAGAGCGTGTAGAGGTACGGGATGAGGCGATAGCGGCGTTGCAGCGCGAGGCGGCAGACGTGCTCGACATCGGGCCCGAACGACCACGGCTCGTGGTCGTGCGACTCCTTGATGCTGTGCCCACGGGCGAAGGGAAGCAGGCCGCCAAGGCCCATCCACCGGGCGAAGAGCTCGGGGGTGCAGTCCTCGGCGAAGCCGCCAATGTCCGGCCCGGAGAACGGCTGCCCCGAGAGCCCGAGGTTGAGCACCATGGTGAGCGACCAATGCAGGTGCGGCCAGCTGGAGACGTTGTCGCCGGTCCAGGTGGCGGCGTATCGGTGGCTGCCGAGGAAGCCGGCTCGGGTGAGGACGAAGGGGCGTTTGTCTGGATTGGCGGCGCGCACGCCTTCGAGCGTGGCGCGGACCATCTGCATGCCGTACAGGTTGTGGTAGCGAGCGTGATCGCCCGGGCCGCCGAGCTCGTCGTCGGCACGGTGGCGGTTGGTGAGTGGCATGGTGCGCGACTCGGGGACGACGGCCTCCTCCTGCTGCTCAACGAACACCGCGGGCTCGTTCATGTCGTTCCAGACGCCGTCGATGCCGGTCGCCATGAAATCCTGATAGAGCGAGGCCCACCAGGTGCGTGCGTCGGCGTTGGTGAAGTCTGGGAAGGCGCAGGGACCGGGCCAGACGGGGCCGTGGAACTCGATGCCGCCCGCGTCGGTGACGAAGTGCCCGCTCTGGTGGCCTTGCGTGTAGGCGTGGTAGTCGGGGTCGACCTTGAGCCCGGGGTCGATCATCCAGATGGCCTTGAAGCCCTTGTCATGGAGATCGTGATTGAGCCGCGCGGGGTCGGGGAACTTGCTCTTGTCGAACGTGAAGCAGCGGTACCCGTCCATGTAGTCGATATCCATCCAGATGACATCGCATGGCAGATCGCGCTGGCGAAACTCTCGGGCGATCTCGCGCACGCGGTCATCGGGCTCGTAGGAGTAGCGGCATTGGTGGTAGCCGAGCGCCCACATCGGCGGGAGCTGGATGAACCCGGTGAGCTCGGCGAGCGCTTGGAGGACCTCCTCGGGCGAGTCGCGCTCGATGAGCGTGACGGCGGGCGCTGGACCATGCACTCGAAAGAGCAGCCCGGCGCGGAGGTCGATCTCGGTGCGGTAGGTGGACTCGCAGATGACGCCGAACGCGGCGCCGTCGGCTCGGACGCCGAGCACGAACGGGTGGGACTGGTAGAGCGCGGGGGTGGTGTCGTCGTAGCCGAAGGCGTCGGTGTTCCAGCATGTGGTGTGCCGCCCGTTTCGGAGGAGGGGGCCCGCGACCTCCCCGGTCGCGTAGAGGCTCGTGCCGGGTTGGATCGCGACCCGGGCCAGATTTCTTCGGCCGACCGAGGTGAACGCGATCGGCGTCGCGCTGGGCGAGCCGACGGTCTCGATGGGCGTTGGGGGCACGGCGTAGGCGGGAAACGGGGCCAACGGCGTGTCGGCGTGTCTCGGATCGCGATATCGAGTGACGCGGGCGCCGATCGTGTCGCCCGTGTCCGGGCGGCGCCATCGGGCGAGCCGCTCCCGCAGTTCGAGGATGCGTGCGTCGAGTCGGAGCTTGGTGTGCTGGAGAGCCATGGTCGCGGGGAGCGTAGCGAGCGAAAGACGGGAGGCGGAACTCCGAAATGGATGCGGGCGGTGGGGTAGAGAATCGGAGATCAGCGATGCGCTCGATGCGATGGACGGTGCTCACGATCGCGGCCGCGGCCTGCACGCTCGGTGGCTGCAGCGGCTGGCAGGAGGCGCGCTTCAAGGCGACCCGCGAGCTCACACTCGAGGCCCGACCGGGATCGGGGCTCGATGTCGCGACCCGCAACGGAAGCGTGAGCATCGAGGCCGATGATCGGGCGAGCGTGCTGGTGCGTGCCAAGTTCCGGGCCACGACGCAGGAGCGGCTCGACGCGATGGGCGTCCACGCGGTGTACGAGGCGCCGGGCGTGCTCCGCGTGGGGATCGATTGGCCAGAGGGCGGGCGCGAGGGCAACGAGGGCGCGTCGTTGGAGATCGTCGGGCCGGCGTTCGACGGCGTGCGGGTCGCCAGCTCGAACGGCTCGATCCGGGCCGAGGGCCAACTCGGGCCCGGCGACTACCGCACGGGCAACGGGCGAGTGGGCGTGACGAACCAGGCCGGTCCGGTGACGGTGCGGACGTCCAACGGACGAGTGGTGCTCTCCGGCGTGGAGGACGAGGCGTTTGTCGACACGAGCAACGGCGCGGTGTCGATTGACCTGCGAGAGGGCGCGGACGGGCCGGTGCAGGTGGACACCTCCAACGGCAGCGTGCGCGTGCGGCTGCCGTCGACGCTGGCGGGCGAGCTGTCGGCGGACACGAGCAACGGTTCGATCCAGCTTCATGAGGCGCCGACGGGCGCGCGGCTGAATTCCGTCGGCAAGCGGCGTCTGCGCATGACGATGCCGACGCCCGGGCGGGCGTCGGCGATCGACACATCGAACGGTAATGTCACGATCGAGTTTGGCGCCTCGGAGTAACCGCGCTCAGGGGCAGCCGAGGGACCACGTCGAGAGGTAGCACGAGAAGTCGGACAGCGAGACGCCGTCGCCGCCGGCTCCGAAGGTGCAGGCACCCTCAAGCGTGATGTCGGCGCCGGGGTCACTGGTGGACCAGAGGCTCAGGTAGAACGAGAAGTCCGACAGCGTGACGAGCCCGTCGGGAATGCCGTTGCTGGTGCTGTCCGTGGTGAGGTCGGCGTCGCAATCGGCGGGGGCGGAGACGCACTCGACGGCGAGCGCAACGATGGAATCAACGCCGGCCTCGGTGATGTCGTCGTTGGGCACGTCGCCCACGGTGAAGCGCACGCGGAGGTCGGTCCCGGAGACTGGCGGGAGCACGACGCTGTTCGAGGTCCACTGCGCCGCGGTCGAGCCGGTGTGCAGGGCGACGGTGGACCAACTGGCACCGGCGTTGACCGAGGCCTCGACGGTCAGCGACTCGCCGCCGGTGGAGTAGATCCAGTAGTCGTATTGGAGCTCGACGGGCTTGAGCTCGGCGCCGACATCGATGGCGGGGCTGTTGAGCACGAACGGGCCGTCGTCGACATCGGTGTTGCCGGCGGCGTTGCCGGTGAGGTAGCAGAACCCATCGCCATCGGCGTCGGTGGTGGGGTCGCCTCGGTCTCCGATGCCGGCGGGCGCGCCGCGCTCCCAGGCGCCCGAGCCGGCGCCCTCGCCGGTGGGATCGATGGTGGTCCAGCCGAGGTCGGCGGTGAAGTTGTCGTCGAACGCCGTCAGCTGGCCGGTGCTGACGAGCGAGGTGAGGGTGGCCGAGCGGACGTCGGCGCCCTCGGCGGGCGTGGCGACCACGGCGTAGGACACCTCGCTGAAGCAGGACAGGCCGGGAATGGCGGCGGCGTATCGCCCGGCGCCGAGATTGGCCATCGGCACGAGTTGCTCGGGATCCTCGCCGACGGTGTAGGCGAGGTTGACCGCGGAGACGGTGGAAGCGCCGTCGTTGACGATCGCCTCGACGTTGGCGGGTGTATCTGGCGCGAGCGAGGGGCCCGGCGTGACATCGAGCGCGACGGAGAGCGCGGGCGGGTTGAAGGCGTCGACATTGAAGACAAAGAGGCCGCTCTCGATGTCGGAGACGATGACGTTGCGGCTGGGGAAGTAGGGGTACGCGCTCCAGGCGCCATTGAAGTTGTTGCCGTCGGCACCGGGGAAGGTGTCAAACGAGCCGACGAGCGTGGGGTTGGTGGGGTTGTCGTTCGTGTCGAAGACCTGGAGGCCGGATCGGTAGTTGGCCTGGAAGAGGAAGCCGTCCTCGAGGTAGTTGTTGTGATCGATGGCCTGGAATCCGGAGGAGTAGGCGCCCACGAGCTGAGGGTTGCTGATATCGGAGACGTCGACCACGCGTGAGTTGGTCTGTCCGAAGCCGAAGGTCTGCTCATCGAGCTCGTCGTTGAGATACGCGTACGTGCCGGTGGGATCGACCCAGCCCTGGTGGCAGTAGGCGATCTGGCTGTAGCTGGTGCCGCCGACGCGGAACATGTTCGACTTGTTGGTGACGTCGAGGATCTCGAGTCCGGCGCCGCCGTTGTAGCAGTAAGCGATCTGGCGTCCGGCGTAGGGCCCGGAGGTGTAGGTGACGACCTGCGCGTCGTGCACGTATCGCTGCGACCACTGGCCGGCGAAGGAGGGATTGGTGGGGTTGGAGACATCGATCGCGATGAGGCCGCCGTTGGCGGCGTTGGCGCCACAGAGATACACGTACCCGCTGTCCTCGTCGGCGATGATGTTGTGAGTGGTGGAGTAGCCGCTGAACGTGAACGTGTTGGCGAGCGAGATGTTGCCGTTGTCGACATCGGTGAGGTCGACGATCTGCACGGAGCCGCCGCCCTCGCTGACGACGTAGGCGTAGTCGCCAACGGTCTTCACGTCGCGCCAGTCGGAGCAGGGACCGTTGATCGTGCCGAGCACGACGGGGTTGACAGGGTCAGTGATGTCAACGACACCGAGGCCGCATTGGAGGCCCATGAGGGCGTACTCGCCGCCCGACGGCGAGACGTAGCCCCAGCAGTCGTTGCCGAAGTTGCTCGAGCCGGGGAACTGGTTGACGGGCACTTGCGCGAGCAGCGTGATGCCGGTGGCCGATGAGGCCGCGGCTCGGAGCGTGGCACCCTCGCCGCTGGCGGCGAGCGTCTCGGCGGTGATGATGGGACCGAAGTTCGGCGTGCCGCGATCGGCGAGCTTGCGCCAGTCTTCCTCGTGCGCCTGCGCGGTCGCGACGAGGGCGGCGAGGCCGAACGAACACAAAATGGGGCCACGCGACTTGGAACGCAACTTGATCATGATCCCTCAACCTCTTTCTAGATTGGCTCTTTCAGGTCTGGCTCTTTGAATGCTGACTCGATGGCGTCTGGTCTCGCGGTTCCGAGTCGGGCACCACCGCCAGAAGCCTTTGGGCGTCTGGGGCAGCCCCTCATCGCTCTTGAGGCTAAAGCGCGTTGGAGGACGCCGGCCCATCCGCCCGGCATCGAGTCGGCCATTGCTTCCGCGAAAATCGCGGCCCACGAATGGGTAGTGTGAACGAACGGCTGACTGTTCGCAAGCGAGCGCCGTTGGATCCGCTCGGAATCTGACACGGAAGGTCGGGATGGGGGCGTGGCCCCGGAAGGACGCGACGAGTGGGCAATCTGGGTCGAGCCGTCTGCTGCGTTGGGATCATGGCCGGGTGGGTCGTCGCGCCTGCATCGGCCCAGATCGATCCGGTCGGTGAGGCGATGGGCGATCCGCCGGAGCGCTCGGTGCTCATGGTCGCTTCCGCCGACGGCGTGCCGATTTCCATTGAGTGGCCCACGGTGTCCGGGGTGCCCCGTCGTCACGAGCGCACGCTCCCGTTTGCGGCGTTGAGCGACAAGATCGCGTTCGGCGACAATCTCGAGGCGTACCTGGCGAGCGGCGGCACACGCCTGGATCGCGGTCAGGGGCACCCCGACGGCACGATCGTGCGCGTCGGCTTCTACAAGGCCAACGCCCGGGCGCCCTTCTTCGATGACATCGCCGATGAGGGCGTGCTCGAGCTTCAAGTCGGGCCGGTTCGGTTCAACCAGCCGGTCCGCGTGCCGCCGGGCGCGATCCTGCAGCACGTGCAGTTCACCGAAGAGGAGCTGCGGAGTTGCGGCCTGCCGGGCGCGAATCGGAACTGCTTTAACACGTCCGACCCGCGCGACACGCACACGGGGCGCCTGAGCGATGAGGACAGTCGGCGTGGAGCGCTGCACGTGCGCACGCTCGGGGGTGCGCCGCTCGCAGGCGAGGCGCCGCCGACGGTGGGCGAGACGCCCGAGCACTGGCTCACCGAACGCGGCGAGGTGGTGGTCGAGCACGACGAGGATGGCGGCGTGATCCTGGTTGCGCGGCTGCCGTACTCGATGCTGCGTCACGTGCGGGATCCATGGCTGGTGACGGCGCCGGGCACGTTCCAGGAGCCCAGCCACTTTCACGTCGAGTTTGAGGTCACGCCCGAGTGGGCCGAGCCGCGAGCGCCGAACACGGGACGCCCACCCCCGATGGGGCCGGCCAAGCTGCCGCCCGAGAGCGAGCGTTGATCGCGTGGCGCGTCACTTGACGCAGCGGTAGACGAACGCGGGTGGCAGGTTCATCCAGACGACCGGGCTGATGGTGACGGTGGAGAACAAGCGTCGGACGGTCTTGCGGAATCGCCAGGCACCGCCCATGATCAGGCCGACGTGATAGCCGAAGGTTCGGAACTCGCCGCCGGGCTTGAGCGCTTGCGCGGTGGCCTCGAGGATGGCCTCGCGGGGCTGGTCGGGGATGGACGGCCAGCCGAGGCCGCTGATGATCGCGTCGGCGTGCCGCAGGCCGCGATGCGCGAGCACGCTGAGCACGTCCTGGGCGTCACCAAGGTGCACGTCAGCGCGCGGGCGTCGAGCGCGGAGGGCCTCGGCGAATCGTGGGTTGCGTTCGATCGCGACGAGCCTGGCGGCCTCATCGAGGCGGTCGAGGGCCTCGCGCGTGAAGACGCCACTGCCCGGTCCGTACTCGACCACGGTGATCTCACCCGAGAGGTCGAGCCCTTCGAGCATTTGTCGCGCGAGCCGGCGCGAGCTGGGCGCGATGGCCGCGGTCGAACGCGGGTTGCGCACAAACTCGGTGAGGAACGTGCGCCACTCGGATGGTGGCGCCGAGGAGGCGGTGTCCGGCATGATCGAGAGCGTACGGGCTGGGCTGTGCGATTCGGCCCGGAGCGACGGAGCGAGCCCGGATCAGACGGCGATGCGTCCCGACGCATTGAGCGAGTCGGCGAGGCGGACGGCGGCCTCGCGGTCGTCGCATCGACGGAGCGTGGCCCATCCGTTGGGGCCGAGTCGCCGCCAGACGTACCAGTCGCCGTTCTGATCGGTGTCGGCCCGATACGCGGGCTTCTGCTCGACGACAAACGGAGAGCGTGCTGGGGCCCGATCCGAATCGGCGCTTTCCCGTGAGGTTGGGTTCAACGCGGCTGGGTCCGACATCGTGGGGCTCCTTCCGTAAGCCACTGTCTCCTCCGTGTTCGCCGCGGGCGACCGCACCGAACGGACGGAGTCCGATCCTGCCAACCTCGGGGATCACGAGCGATCCGGTCCGAGGTCCTTCGACCGGCGACGCGTCATGGTCGCCCTGGTAGCCGTCGGCAAGCGACGATATTGGTGGCTCGTGCGAGCGGGGGAGAGATAGGCGGGCCGGTCAAGCCCGCCGCAGAACACCATTAAGGATCATCAGGACGCCCATGTCAATCCCCTGACCTATCGGTTGATTCAAGTTTGTTTGGTAGACCTGGGGATTTGGGAGGCTTTCATCGGTTTTTGGTTGGTATTTTGCGGCATTTCGTGCGATCAACGATCCGCCCTCGGCGTCGGTAGGCTTCGGCGCGGCCCGCCGATCGGGTGGGTGGTCCGGTGATCCAGGTCGTATCTCGGGAGCTTGTGTGATGGTGTCAGATCGGCAAGGGCGGTTGATGGGTTGGCGACGGGCCGCGGTGGCGGCGCTTCTTGGCTTGGTCGCGCCGATCGGCGTGGCGCAGCCGGAACGGACGCTAGGAGCGGACCAGCGGGCGACCTCGGCGCCGGTCTCGACGCAAGAGCTGGTGCGGCGATGCTGGCCGGGGGTGCGGTTCGATGCCGAGATCCCGACGCCCGAGGAGATCATCGGCGTGGCGCCGGGCGAGCGGTTCGTGCGTCACCACGAGGTGATCGAGTACGCGACGCGCCTCGCTGAGGTGTCGGACCGGCTGACGCTCGAGTCGTACGGCAAGAGCTATCAGGATCGTCCGCTGGTGGTGGTCGTGGCGACGGCGCCGGCGAACCACGAACGCATGGACGAGATCCTGCAGCTCAACCGAGCGCTGACGGATCCGTCCTCAAGCCTGCACGAGGAGATCATCGAGGACAACCCAGCCATCGCGTGGCTCAGCATGGGCGTGCACGGCAACGAGCTCGGCCCGACCGAGGCGGCGGTGCGGCTGCTGTACGCGTTGGCCGCGGCGCAGGGCGCGACAAGCGAGAAGATCCTGAGCGAGGTCGTGACGGTCATCGATCCGTGCCTGAATCCCGACGGGCGCCAGCGATATCTGGGGTGGTACGAGCAGGCGAACGGGCGCGTGCCCGACCCGAACGCGTGGTCGAGCGAGCACTGGGAGCCGTGGCCCGGCGGGCGGACGAACCACTATTGCTTCGACCTGAACCGCGACTGGGTGTGGGGCACGCAGGTGGAGTCGGCCCAGCGGCTGCCGATCTATCGCCGGTTCATGCCGCAGCTGCACATCGATGCGCACGAGCAGGGATACGAGAGCCCGTTCTTCTTTGGCGAGGGCGACACGCCTTACCACGCGAACATTCCTGAGTCGACGCGCGAGTGGGTGAAGGTCTACGGCGAGGCGAACGCGGCGATGTTCGATCGTCGCGGCTGGGTGTACTCGACCGCGGAGCGATTCGACTATCTGTATCCCGGCTACGGCAAGGTGCTGCCGTGCTACCACGGCGCGGTGGGCATGCTGACCGAGGCCGCGGGGCACTCGCGCGGTGGACTGGCGATCGACGTGTTCGACCACTACACGTGGACGATTCTCGATCGCATGGAGCGACACCTTGCGATCAGCCTGGATTACATCCACACGACCGCCGAGCGTCGGCGTGGGCAGCTCGAGCGGTTCCGGTCGTACTTCGCCGACAGCGTGGATCGCGGACGGAATGAGCCGCTGACAGTGGTGATCTCGTCGGAGAACGATCCGGCGTTGCTGCGCGAGGTGTGGGCGCTGTGCGCGCTGCACGGCATCGAGGTGAGCCGCACAACCCGCGCGACACCGGCACGCACGCTGACGAGCTACGAGACCGGCGAGCGCGCGACATCGGGCGACGCGCCCGCGGGCTCTTGGGTGATCTCGGCGCGTCAGCCGATGGGTCTGCTCGTGCGCACGCTCTTTGCACGCGACGCGGAGTTGGAGGACGCGGACACGTACGACATCACCGGCTGGTCGGTGCCGCCGGTCTTTGGACTGGAGGCGTGGTACACCGAGTCGCGCTTCGCGGGAACCGTCGAGGCGCTGGGCGAGTGGGCGCCCCCGTCGGCTGGGCTGGAGGGCGATGGGTCGACTGCGTTGATCGTCGAGGGCGGCTCGATTGACTCGGGCCGAGCGGTCGCGGCGGCGATCCGCCACGGCCTGCACACGCGCATCGCGCGCGAGGCGATTGAGGTCGAGGGCCGGTCGTTCGGCGCGGGCAGCGTGATCGTGCCGCTGGGGCGCAACGAGACCGCGTCGGTTGATGCGTTCATCGCCGAAATCGAGGCGATCGGGCTGCCAGCGGTGCGCACGGACTCGGGGCTGACCGCGAGCGGGCCTGTGCTGGGCGCGAACGCGCACGGCGTGCTGCGTCCCAAGCCGGTCGCGATCGTGCGTGGCGAGCCGATGGGCTCGAACAGCTATGGGCAACACTGGTGGCTGCTGGATCGCGTGCTCGAGATGCCGCACAGCCAGATCAACGCGGAGCATCTTGCGCGGGCCCCGCTCGACGGCTTCGGCGCCGTCGTGCTGGCGTCGGGCGGCGCGCTCGACGACGACGCCCGGGCGTCACTCGATGATTGGGTTCGCGGCGGCGGGGTGCTGGTCGCGACGGGCTCCTCGGCGTTCGGCGTCTCGCGGGATCTGCTCGATCTGGAACGCGACGACGAGGTGGACGAGCCAGCGGATGACGATCGCCCCGTGCTGAGCGAGTTGAACTACGAGCAGCGGCGTGCGCGGAGCGTCGAGGATCGCGTGCCGGGCGCCCTTGTCGGGATCGAGACCGACGTGACACATCCGCTCGCGGCGGGCGCTCCCGCGTGGTGCGGCGTGGTCATCCGTAGCGCCCGCTCGCTGCCGGTCGCCGATGGAGGACATGTGCTCGCGCGGTTCTCGGAGGCGCCGGTGATCGCGGGGCACATCTCCGAGCGCCACGCGGCGTCGATCGCGGGCAAGCCGTTCGCGACGCTGCATCGGCATGGACGGGGCTGGGTGTTCTGCGTCGCGCACGATGTGACGCTGCGCGGGTTCGAGATCGGGCCGCGGCGTCTATTACTCAACGCGATCACGATCGGGCCCGCGTTCTAGCTTGGTGAGTCAGATCGACTCGGCGTCGCTCGCTCGGATCCACGCGTTGCCAGCGGCGCCGAAGGCGGCTTGGATCCAATCGTCGCGGCGTTCGATGACCCGGAACTCGACGCCCGGGGCGAGCGGCTCGGTGAACGCGGGCGGATAGAGCGCCTCACCCGGCCCGGTGCGGGCGACCGTCGACTCGCCGATCACCACGCCCTCGGGGCGGGCCTGCGCGGCGGCGTCGGTGAGGATGGTCGCGGCGCCGACGCACGCCGCGAACGCGAAAGGCCATCGTGGCACGCGCCGACCGGTGAGCAGGCGTGCGCTCCACGCGAGGCACAAGAGTGCGATCGCGGCGAGCGTGGCGATGAAGATGTTGCGGGGCGCCACCAGGCCACGCCACGCGAGGGCGAGACGCGCGACGCGATCGGTGGCGCTGGGCGCTGCGGGTGTCTGCACGAGCGATCGCGCCGCGCCAAGCCCCTGGCGCGCGGCGTTGTTGGTGGGGTCGTGTCGCAGCGCCTTGCGGTAATGCAGCACGGCGGGACCGGCCTCTCCGAGCAGGAGCGCGGCGTTGCCGGCCGAGAGGTGGAGCGGCGCCGACGAGCGATCATGCTCGCGATGGATGGTCTCGTACGCCGCGAGCGCGCGGCGTAAGTGGGGGGCTTGCTCGGCGGGCTCGGCCTCGGCCGCGGCTTGCATCGCGGTGTTGGCCTCGGCGAGCAGGTGGTCGAGCGTGATTTCGTGCGGGTCCACAAGGGTCGACGCCGCGGCACGCGACGCGACGCAGGCCAACGCGATGCAGAGCATGCGGAAGATCATGGCGCGGCCTCCCGCACGTGGCTAACAAACTCGGCATCGATGCACTTGAAGGCTCGACGCAACGCCGCGACGTCCGCGGGCGGGGCGTCGGTCTGGGTGTACGCGGCGTGCTCGTAGGCCCGCAGTGTGGCGATGAGTGGCGCCGTGTGCTCGGCATCCATCAGCGTGTGCGCGTCGTGCGAGGTGATGGACGCTGCCTCTCGGCCGGTGAGGTCGGCGATGAATTGCTTGACGGCGTGGGCCTGGGCGTCCAGCGTGGATCCGAGTCGGGCGCTGGCTCGTCGGCGAGCGCGGCGTCGTCGGTCCGCGATGGGGTCGCGGCGCCGACGGGCGGCGGCGAACGCGCCCGCGGCGATCACGGTCAGCGGGCCCCCGGCGAGCACGGCGATCGACGCCGGCTCGGTGATCGCGGTGCCGAGCGTGAACGCCCGGTCCTGTAGCAGCGCCGGCGTGATCGGTGTGGCCGGGGCGCCCGGATCGCCTCGTGCGATCGGCGAGCGGTTGGCACCCGTCGAGGCCGTATTGTTGCTCGGCGCGAGCTCGGCGTCGGCGGCGGTCACGCGCCGGCGCGTGCGCACCTCGATGGGCATCGGCTCGGTTTCGGCGACTCGATAGAGCCCCAACTCGGGGTCGAAGTAGGGCACGCGGATGCCCGGCACGACCTCGACGGCGTCGTTAGCGGCGCGGATCACGATCTCGAACAAGCGGGCGCCGGGCGACTCGCCAACGGACGTCCAGCCCTCGGGATCGGTGCGGAATGACTCGGCGAACGCGGGCGAGCGTTGCAGGTTGGGTGGCGAGACACGATTGATGGGCTCGTCGCCCGCGATGCGTAGACGGAGCAGGATGGGATCGCCCACGCCGATGTCCGTGCGATCGATCTGCGCGTCGAGCGCGACGCGTCCGACGACGCCGGCGAAGTCGTCCGGCGCGCCCTCGGTCGGCACGGGCTGGGCCTCGATCGTGGACGTCTCGGACTCGCTCCGGCGTGTTTCCCAGTTGTTCCGGCGTCCGGTCGCCACGAGCTCGTCAAAGAGCACCGTCGCGGGCCCAAGCTCGTGCGAGCCGGGCTGGAGCGCCATGGCCCGCACGCGGGCCTCGATGATGGCGAACGGCTCGCGCGCGCGTGTGACCTGGTCGATCGACACCCACACGGGGACGTCGAACAGACCGGTGATCTCTTCGAAGCGCTGGTTGCGTGCGGGCGCGCCGGTTGGACGAGGGTCGACACCTTCGAGCACGAGAATGGTGTCGGGCAATCGGACCGAGCCGAGGCTGCGCACGCGCACGGCGCGCACGGGCAGCACCCATCGATATCGCAGGACGAACGGCTCACCCACGTACACCTCGCGCTCGCTTGGTATGAGCTGCACCCGCGTGGTGTCGGACGGTTCCGGCTCGGCGACGCGGAGGAAGAGCGACTCGGACTGGAGCTCGCCCGCGGAGGTGGCGACGGAGAGCGGGGGGATGGTGATCACGCCGTCGCGCTGCGGGATGATCTCGTAGTTGAAGGTGACGCGTCCGCGGCCGTTGATGTTGACGCTGTTCTGGCCTCGGAACGCGATGGTGGCGCCGTCGATATCGGGCGTCTCCGGGCGGGTGCGGACGCCGGCGTCGGTGACGGTGACGGCGAGCGTGACGGGCACGCCGAGCGTGGCGCGATCGGCGCTCAGCTCGGCCGTGACACGCTGGGCGTGGGCGATGCAGGCCGCGACGGCGAGCGCGAGTAGAGTCATGAGACGCGGAGAGATCACCAGTCTTTCTCCACGGGTGGGCCGGCGCCGGTGGTCTGGCGTCGGCGAGATTCTTGCTCGCGTCGTCGGCGTTCTTGATCGAGCAACTCCTGGGCGACGGGATCGCCCTGCTCGGCTTGCGACTGTTCTTGGGCCTCGGGCGACGGCTGCTCGGCGGCCTGGGGCTGGCCCTCGGTCTGGGCGCTCTCGGCGGCCTGACGCAGGGCCTCGGCGGCCCGGGCCTGCTGCTCGCGCGCCTCCTGCTCGTCGCCCTCTTCCATCGCCTGCTCGGCGCGCTCCTGCGCTTCTCTGGCCTCGTCGAGCTGCTCGCGTGTCGCGTCGAGCTGCTCGGACGCCTGCTCCTCGAGCGCCTCGCGCATCTGTTCGGTCTGCTCGGAGAGACGCTCCTGCGCCTCGCGTCGTTGCGGCTCGCTCTCGTCGCTGGTCGCCGCGTCGGCCTGCTGATCGGCGAGTTGCTGCAGCGCGTCGGACATCTCCTGCTGTGCTTGCTGTTGCTGCTGCTGTTGTTGCT
>JBCAXI010000032.1:0-14737 GCA_038534175.1 Planctomycetota bacterium
CCGCGCGAGAAGCGGACGACCATGAGCTGGTCGGACGTCAAGATCAGCCGGTACGGTGCCCCAGATCCACATGCTCCGCGCGCCGAACGACTCGATCTCGCTGAGCACGTACCCCTTCATGCCGCTGAGCGAGGTGATCACCGCGATGACCGACGAGACGCCGATGATGATGCCCAGCGCCGTGAGCAGCGCACGGGTCTTGTTCGCCCACACCTGCCCGATCGCGAGGAACACAGTCTGGAACAGCAGCCTCGCCAGGATCATCTCGTCGTCTCCACTTCCACGGGCGCGTCGGTCTTGGCCTGGCCAGGTGTCGCGTTGTCGTTCTTGGCGTCGTTCTCGGCGACCGCCTCGGCGCCGCGATCGCCCAGCTCGGCCTGGTGCTGCGAGAGCACGCCCGCGACCGCCTGCAGCCATCGTCGGTGCAGCGGGTCCTCGCGCGTGGGCAGGTCGCTCATGACCTCGCCATCGCGCAGGCGGACGATGCGGTCCGCGTTCGCCGCGACGTCCTCCTCATGCGTGACCACCACGATGGTCTGGCCCTCGTCGTGCAACGCCTTGAAGAGCTCGATGATCTCCTCGGTCGTCTTGCTATCGAGGTTGCCCGTGGGCTCGTCGGCGAGCAGGATCGAGGGGTCGTTGACCAGCGCTCGCGCCACCGCGACGCGCTGCTTCTGGCCGCCCGAGAGCTGGCTGGGGCGGTGCCCCATGCGGTCCTTCAGACCGACACGCTCGAGCGCGCGCTTGGCGCGCTTGCGGGCCGACCACATGTTTGTTCGGCTGTAGAGCATCGGGAGCATCACGTTCTTGAGCGCCGACTGCCGGGGCAGCAGCTCGAACGACTGGAAGACGAAGCCGATCTCGTCGTTGCGCACGCGGGCGAGCTTGCCGCCACTGAGCTTGTGCGCCGGTCGCCCGCTCAGCCAGAAGCGTCCCTCGGATGGCTTATCGAGCAGCCCGAGGATGTTCATCATGGTGCTCTTGCCTGAACCTGAAGCGCCCATGATCGCGACGAACTCGCCCCGGCCGATCGCCAGCGAGACCCCGCGGAGCGCGTGGATCTTCTCCGGACCGACGCGGTAGACCTTGTGCAACTGCTCGATGTCGATCGCCGCGTGGTCCTCGAGGCTCGGCTTGGGCTTGCGCTTGAACATCCGGCTCCCGAGTTAGTCCGCGTCGCTTGCCGCGGCGCCTGAGTCGTCGTCCGAATCTCCGGTCGGATCTTCGTCTTCGGCCCCGTCGACCTCGGCGTCTTCATCCGTCGCGGGCGACTCGGGCTCCGTGCCCTCCTCGCGGATCGACCGATCGTGCTTGATGTCCACCAGCACGCGGTACGGGCCCGCGACGACGCGGTCGCCCTCCTCGAGACCGGCCTCGATGACCGTCCGCGTCAGGTCGCTCGCGCCCACGCGCACCGGCGTCGCGATGGCCTTGCCATCCTTCTCCAGGTACACCACCCGCGCGAAGGTCTTCTCCGCGTCCACGTGCTCGCTCGACTCGCGGACGTCCTTGGGCAGATCCTCCACGCGCCGATCGAGCACCGCCTGGCTGGGCACCACGATCATGTCCTCGAACGTCTCGACGAGGATGTCCGCGGTCGCGCTGAGGCCCGTGTAGAGCAGGTCGCCCTCGCTGAGCTCGACGACGATCTCGGTCTGGAAGAAGCCGACGCCGTCGGAGGCGCGATCCATCTTGAGCGCGACCCGCTCGACCACGCCCTCGAACTCGCGATCCTCGTACGCGTTGACGTAGATGATCGCCCGCTGGCCCGGCTCGACCATCGCGATGTTGGTCTGGTCGACCTGGGCGGTGCACAGCATCGTCGAGAGATCGGCGATCTCCATGATGATCGATCCGGCGTTGTTCAGCGTGCCGACCACCACCGTCTCGCCGACCTCCGCGTTCAGCTTTGTGACGGTGCCAGCCATCGGCGTGGTGATGATCGCGTTGTCCAAGTCGGTCTCGGCGCGGGCGATGTTGGCCTTGGCGATCTCGATCGATTGCTCGGCCTGCTTGAGCCGCGACTGCGCGCCCAGGAACTCGGCCTCGCTCAGATCCAGATCGCTCTTCGACACGTCGCGGGTGTCGTACAACTCCGTGACGCGTCCGAAGTCGGCCCGCGTGCGGAGAAAGTCCGCCTTGGCCCCATCGAGCCGGGCCTCCTCGCTGATGAGCCCGGCCCGGGCGCTCGTGAGGTTGGCCTCCAGGTCGCGCGAGTCGAGCCGCACGATGACCTCGCCCGCCCCGACCTCGTCGCCCTCGCGGAAGGGCAGCTCGACCACGCGGGCCGAGACCTCCGCCGAGACCTCAACCACGCGCAGGGGCTCGATCGCCCCGGGCGCCGCCACCGTGCGGGAGAGGTTGCCACGCTCGGCGATCGCGAACGTCACCTCGGTCGAGTTGTCTTGTGGCTCCATGCCTTGGCGCAGCCGATCACCCAGCGGCGAGCCCATGACCACCACGCTGCCACCCACGACCAGTAGCACCAGACCGAAGAGAATGCCGAAGATCCATCGGAACACGTCGCCTCCCGGCCGCTCGGACCCTGCCCGCGCCCCACACCCGCGCGTCCCTCACCCCGGCCTGTGCCCCCCGGCTGTTCTTGTTATGGCTTCGGGGTCGCGTGTTGCATCTTTCAAAGAAAGCCCACGCACGCATGACCCTCTGGGCACCCGTGAGTATCCCTCGATGGGGGGCGCCCTGGCTCGAAATCCCCCCGAACGACTCAAATTCTAGTGGTCTTTTTGCGGCATCGGCTGGCGGGTGGGTGGATTGCCTTCACGTTCACTCTGCTCCGTGGGCGTTCCCCGCTCGGCGTGCGGCCATGCCGCCCACATGACCTCGCGCGATGTCCCATCGCACGAAGAAAGAGAGAATCACATGAAGCTCCTACTCGCTCCGGCCATCTTCCTGACGGCCGCGTCGGCCCAGGCCGACCTCGTCAACTTCGTCTTTCCCATCAACGTCGAACAGGAGGTCCCGGTGCCCGACGTCGCGGGCTTCAACCCCTCCGGATCGGGCGACGTCACTCTCGACACCGACACCAACGAGCTGACCTGGACCATCGCCTATGAGGGCCTCACCGGCGGCATCGTGGCTCCGGGTGCCCACTTTCACGGCCCCGCTGACTTTGGCGCCACCGCGGGCGTCGAGATCTTCATCTCCACCGGCGACCCCGCTGAGCCCGCCAGCGGCATCCTCATGGGCAGCGCCACGCTCGACGCCCAGCAGGCCTCCGACCTCCTCGCCGGACTCTGGTACGTGAACATCCACACGAGCCGCAACGCCTCGGGTGAGATCCGTGGCCAGGTCGTTCCCGCCCCGGCCGCGCTGGCCGCGATCGGAGGCCTGAGCCTCCTCGGCACCCGACGCCGTCGCTAAGCCATCTGGCACATCCTGATGCTCGAACGAGGGCCGCCCGACGAGGCGGCCCTTCTCATGCCCCCAGCTTGTCGCCGAGGAAGTCGGCCACCTTCTCGATTGGCATCCGCTCCTGGCTCGCGGTGTCGCGGTCGCGCACCGTTACCGTGCCGTCGGCCAGCGTCTCGCCATCGACCGTGAAGCAGTACGGTGCCCCGGCCTCGTCCATCCGTGCGTACCGCTTACCGATCGACTGCTTCGCGTCGTACTCGATCGCGCCCAGCGTGCCGAAGCGCCGCACCAGCTCGGCCCGCAGCTCCATCGCCTTCTCGGGCATGCCATCCTTGTTGACCAAGGGGAAGACCGCCGCCTTGATCGGCGCCAGCCGCGGGTGAAACCTCATGAACACCTTGCTCGGCCGCTCGGGATCGGGCGTGAACGCCTCGCAGAGCACCGCGAGCACGCCGCGGTCGAGCCCGCCGGACGGCTCGATGACGTGCGGCAGGTAGTGCTCGCCCTTGGGCTGCCCGTTCTTCGCAAGCTCGCCGCGCTCGCTGTCGAAGTACTCGAGCTTGGCCCGCGAGTGCTCCTTGTGCTGACGCAGGTCATAGTCGGTCCGGTGGGCGATGCCCTCGAGCTCTCCAAAGCCGGGCGCCGTGAAGGGGAACCGATACTCGATGTCGCTCGTGCCGGCGCCCTCCTTGGCGTAGTGCGCCAGCTCGTCCTTGTCGTGCTCACGCAGGATCAGGTTGTCGCCCGCCAGGCCCAGCTCCTGCCACCACTGCATGCGCCAGTCGCGCCAGAACGTGTACCACGCCTCCGCGTCGTCGGGATGGCAGAAGAACTCGATCTCCATCTGCTCGAACTCGCGCGAGCGGAACGTGAAGTTCCGCGGCGTGACCTCATTGCGAAAGGCCTTGCCCGTCTGCGCGATGCCGAACGGCACGCGGACGCGCATCGTGTCCACAACGTTCTTGAAGTTGATGAAGATGCCCTGGGCCGTCTCGGGGCGGAGATAGGCCACGTCGTCCTCGGTCGCCAGCGCGCCGATGAACGTCTTGAACATCAGGTTGAACGCGCGCGGCTCGGTCAGCGTGCCGGCCTCCTTGGCCTCGGGGCCAACGGTGATCTTCAGCTCGTCGGCCGACAAATCGGTGAGCGCACAGGTGTCGACCTCATCGTCGCTCAGCGTGCGCTTCTTGTACTTGTCGAGCTTCTTGCGCGCGTTCGCGAGCGACGCGTCATCGTTCTCGATGTAGGCGTAGATCTGGCCCTCCTTGTCGCCCTTCTCGCCGAGGCACATCAAGTGGTCGGCGCGATAGCGCGACTTGGTCTCGCGGCAGTCCACCATCGGATCGTTGAACCCCGCGACGTGCCCCGAGGCCTCCCACACCTTCGGGTTCTGGATGAGACAGGTGTCGAGCGGCACGATGCGCACCGGCTCGCCGTTCGGACCGGCCTTGCCGTTGCAGCCGCGCATGACGACGTCGTCCCACCACGCGTCGCGGAGGTTCTTCTTGAGCTGGGCGCCCAGGGGCCCGTAGTCCCAGAAGCCGTTGATGCCGCCGTAGATCTCGCTGGCCTGGTAGATGAAGCCGCGGCGCTTGCAGAGCGCCATGATGTCGTCCATCGATTTCACGTTGTCGGTTGCAGTCTCGGCGGCCATCGTCGGCTCCTCACGGGGTCAGGGACACCGATGGTAGGAGCCGCCGCACCACCTTTCGGATGTCAGTCCAGCTCGACCGCCGCCCCGAGCACCGCCGCCGCCACGCAGTCGTGCACGCCCTTGTCGAGCGCGTTGGGGATCAACGCCCCTTCCGGCGCCGCGTCGCTGATCGCCCGGGACGCCTCGACCAGCATCGGGTCGGTGAACCGAGCGGCCCCGGCGTCCATCGCCCCGCGGAACAGGCCCGGGAACGCGAGGACGTTGTTGATGTTCTTTCCGTCCGCCGCGAAGCGAGCACCCCGCTCGAGCGCGAGCCTCGGCTCGATCTCCGGGTCGGGGTTCGAGAGCGCGAACACGATCTGGCCCTCGCGGACCATCTCGGGCTTGATGAGCCCCGGCACCCCCGTGGTCGCGACCACGATGTCGCCCTGGGCCATGACATCTTCCAGCGAGCCGCGACGACCGCCATAGGACTCGAGACGCGTCAGCGCGTCCTCGGAAAGGTCCGCGCCGATCACCCCCGCGACGCCGAAGGTGTTGAGCAGCCTTGCGATGCCCAGCCCCGCCGCGCCCAGCCCGATCTGCCCGATCGTCGCTTTGGTCAGATCCACGCCGGTGATCCGCGCGGCGCTCATCAGCGCCGCGAGCACCACCACGGCCGTCCCGTGCTGGTCGTCGTGCAGCACGGGGATATCGAGCGCCTCGATCAGCCGCTCCTCGATCTCAAAGCACTCGGGCGCCCTGATGTCCTCGAGCTGGATGGCGCCGAACGAGGGCGCGATGGACGTCACCGTGCGCACGATCTCATCGGCGTCGCCCGACTCGATGAGGATCGGCACGCCGGAGACCCCGCCGAAGGCGTGGAACAGCGCGGCCTTGCCCTCCATCACCGGCATGCCGGCGACCGCGCCGATGTCGCCCAGACCCAGCACCGCCGTGCCATTGGTCACGATCGCGACCGTGCGCCCAATGCCGGTGTACCGGCGCGCGAGCTCGGGCTTCTCTTGGATCGCCAGGCAGACACGCGCCACGCCCGGCGTGTAGACGTCTCGGAGGACCTGTAGATCCTCGAAGACCACGCGCGAGCCGGTCTCGATCTTGCCGCCCTCGTGGCGTGTGAAGACGCGGTCGCTCGTGCCCTTCACGTGCACGATGTCGATCTTCTCGAGCTCGACGCACAGGGGCGCGAGCTCGTCGCGCTCCATCTCGATCGTCAGTTCCCAGGTCGTCTTGTCCTGGGTGCGCCCGGACTGCTGCAACCCCTCGATCGTCAGCCCGGATCGGCCGACGACGGTCAGCACCTTGGCGAGATTGCCCGGCGCGTGCACGACTTCGAGCAACAGCACCTGCGGGATCTTCAAGCGTGCACTCCGTGGCCCCATCGCCCGACCGAACCGTCGCCGCCGCTACGCCTCGAACCTTCGCACGCAGAGGGTGTTGTTCTGCCCGCCGAACCCGAAGCCGTTGGACAGGCACACGTCCACGCCGCCCTCGACGCGTTTGGCCTCGTTGGGCACGTGGTCGAGGTCGCACCGCGCGTCGGGCTCGTGCAGGTTGATCGTCGGGGGAACGAACCCGGTCTCGATCGCCTTGAGGCAGGTGATCAGCTCCACCACGCCCGCGGCCTGGATCAGATGCCCCAGCATCGACTTCACGCTCGAGAACGGGATCCGCGGCGCCAACGCGCCGAACACGCCCTTGATCGCCGCGGTCTCGATGCCGTCGTTCTCCTGCGTGCCCGTGCCGTGCGCGCTGATGTATTGCACCGGCGGGCGTCCATCGGCGTCGGGCTCGTTGGGGCTGATGCCCGCCTGCTTGAGCGCCATGCGGATCGCCGCCTGAGCGCCCGAGCCATCGGGCTTGATGTCGGTGATGCGGTAGGCGTCGGCGCTCGAGCCGAAGCCCGCGACCTCGGCGATGATCGGCGCCTCGCGGGCCAGCGCGTGCTTGAGGTCCTCGAGCACGACGATGCCGGCGCCCTCGCCCATGACGAAGCCGTCGCGCGAGCGGTCGAACGGGCGGGCCGCGGTCGACGGGTCATCGCGTCGCGTGCTCATCGCGGTCAGCCGGATGAAGCCGGTCATGCCCAGCGGGTGGATCATGGAGTGCGAGCCGCCCGCGAGCATCACGTCCGCGTCGCCCCGGCGCAGGATCTCGAACGCCTCGCCCACGCACTGCGTGCCCGCGGCGCACGCGGTCATGCAGTTGTACGAGGGCCCGCTGAAGCCCAGCTCATTGGCCAGGTGCGCGAGCACGTAGTGCGGGTCCTGCTCGATCTCGCCCGCGGGCGCCATCCGCTCCATCGCCAGGGCGCCCCATCTGGCCTCATCGACCCGGCGCCCCTCGGCGTCCCACGAGTCGAGCATGGTGGAGACCATCGCGTGGTAGTCGAGCGCCCCCTCGCCCGCGCCCAGGTACGCGCCGACGCGTCGCCAGCTCGCGGGCTCGGCGCCCGTCGAACGCTTCGAGCAGCCCGGCAGGGCGTAGCCTGCGTTCGACCACGCCTGCGCCGCCGCGGCCAGGCCAAAGCGCGTCGCGGGCGCCGCCTCGGCGTGCCGCGCGATCGACGCGGGCGCGTCGAGAAAGTCCTCGAGCCGGAATCGCTTGACCTCGGCGGCGAAGTTCGTCGCGAACGTGCCGGCCTCGAACTGCTCGATCGGCCCGATCGCCGAGTGCCCCGCGAGCAGCTTGGACCAGACCGAGTCGATGTCCGCCCCGAGTGGGGTGACCCAACCGGCCCCCGTGATGACGACCCTGCGTGCGCTCATGGGTTCATGGGCTCTATATGCCTCGGCCTTCACGCGCCGGCTCTTCATGCGTCGGCGAGCGGACGATCAGACTTCCTCGTCGTCGTCCTCTTCGTCGTCCGCCTCGTCGTCTTCGCCTTCATCATCGTCGTCTTCGTACTCGTCATCGTCCTCGTACTCGTCGTCGTCCTCGTACTCATCCTCCTCGTCCTCGCGCTCGGCGCGGAGGGCGTTGAGCTTGTCGGGGTTGAGCACGCGCACGAGCCCGTCCTTGAGACGACGCTCGCCGAAGTTGATGATGAGCCCCAGCTCGACATCGGCGGCGCGGAGCTGGGCCCGCAGCTCGCTCCGCTCGGCGCCCGAGACCTCGCCCGTGTGCGCCGCGACGCCCACCGCGAATCGATCGTTCACCCAAAGGTCGCAGTCGACGCTGCCGACCTTCTTGTCGTTGTAGTGCACGTCCATCGCGTGCCCGGCCTTGAAGGCGATATCTTCCTTCTTGAGCTCCATCTTGAGGGCCTCGCGGTAGATGTCCGCGGGGTAGCCCGGCCCGAGCGCCTTGTGCACCTCGATGGCGCAGCCGATGACCCGCCGCGAGACCTCGGTGAGCGCCGGATCGAGATCGCTCAGGGGCGTGCCGCCGTGGCCTCCATGACCACCGTGCCCGCCATGACCCCCATGCCCACCTCGTCCGCCCCGGTCGCGGTCGTACCCGCCGCGTCCGCGGCCGCCATCCCGTCCGCCGTCACGTCCGCCGTCACGTCCGTAGCCTCCGCGTCCTCGACCGCCTTCGCGTCCGTAGCCGCGATCGGAACGATGCCGTCCTTCGTGCATGTCCGTGCTCCATCTAGGGGTCCTCTAGAACCCGGTAGTCAATCGGCCGCCCGCACGATGAGGGCGGCGCATGGCCCACCATACGCCGACGCGCACGCGAGCACGAATCGCAATGGGCGTTTTTCGCTCGCCGCCGATTCGGCGCACAAGCCATCCATCGGTTGCCCGCGATGCACCCGCGCGGGCAGCACGCCCTCGGCGACGGCCTTGGCCGCGATCGCCGCCTGCACGCCCCCGTTGCCCGCCAGACACCCGCCGATGTTGGGGGTCCAGGTGATGAGCGGGATCTCGGACAATCGATCGCCGAACACCGCCCGCAACGCCCTGGCCTCGCCCGCGTCGGCGTGCGTCGAGCCCACGCCCTGCGGCACGATCGCGTCGATCTCGTCCGCGCCGATCCCCGCGTCTCGCAACGCCGAGTCGATCGCAGACACCAGCCCCTCCGACGCGGGCGTCTCGTCGAACGTCGGCCAAGGCGGGAGCAGCGCGCCGGCACTCTGGCCGGCGCCGAAGCCCGCGATCTCCGCGTAGACACGCGCGCCTCGGGCCCGCGCCGCCTGCGCCTCTTCAACGATCAGAATTCCGCCGGCCTCGCCGAGCAGCTCGCCGGGCGCGTCGGGGTCGAACGGGCGGACTACCTCGGCGCCGTCGGTCGTGTCGCCCGTCGGCGCAAGACGATCGGCCTTGCTCATCCGAGCCCAGCCCACGAGGTTGATCTTCGACTCGGCCGACCCGGCGAGGCAGACATCAGCCTGGTCGCGCTCGATCACGCGCGCCGCCTCGCCCAGGCTGAGCAGGCCCGAGGCCTCGGCGTTGGTGTGCGTGTTGGAGGGCCCCTCGGCGCCGTGGATGATCGTCACATGGCACGAGAGCATGTTGGGCAGATACTTGAGCATCCAGAGCGGCGGCAGGTTGCCCATCGCCCCCTCGCCCTCTTCTTCCGTGCCCCAACGCGTCCAGCTAAACCCCGAGCCGTCGGCGTCGGCGGCCGTCGAGAGCGCGCTGGCCAGCTCGTTCGCCTCGGTCGCGATCAGCCCCGCGCCGATGTGGCATCCGAGGCGATCGCCCGGGCAGGTCGGCTCGCCCTCCATGTGGCGTGTGACCATGCCGGCGTCCTCGACCGCGAGCTGTGCCGCGCCGACGGCCAGCTCGATGTCTCGCGCCATGAGCCGCACCGCTTTGCGGTAGCTCTTGGGAGCCCAATCCCTGGCCTTGAATGCACTGGCGTGCCCGCCCAGTCGGCAGTCGAACCCGCTCGGGTCGAACGCCTCCATCGGGCCCAGCGCGGATTGGCCCGCGCACAAGCCTTCCCATAAAGGAGTGATGCCCACGCCGAGTCCGCTGACCGCGCCCAGGCCCGTGATGGCGATCGCTCTTGGCATAGCGGGGAGTCTAGGGCCATCCGGAACCTGGTCACTCAGGACCCATCACCCAAGTCCGGTCAATGGGGGGCCTCGACCACAAGGGCCGGGCGGTCCGCGGTCCGCGCTTTGGGTGAGCCGCCCTGGTGCGGAACGTCTCTGTCAGACGGGCTGAGTGAAACCGCCGACCCCTTCACCGGAACACATCACCGATCGACGAGATCGGAACGACGGCTCAGAGCGGCGCCGACCGGAGCGCCTGGAGGACACCATGCCGACCGCCATCATCGGACGCACGCTGCTCGGGCTGCTCGTGGCCTTGTTGTTGGCCCTGTGGACCGCCGCGCCGGCGGTCGCGAGCATCGCTGCGTTCGCCCAAGCCCGCATGGGCGTTGGAGACGACACGCCCATCGCGACGCCCGCCATCCCCGACTCCAGCGCCGGCGAACGACTCGAGCAGATTCTCGAGTGGATCAACGGCGCCGACATCGAGGACCACGAGGCGATCTTCGCCGACGAGTTCCTCCAGCAGGTGCCCCCCTCGATGCTCGGCGCGGTGCGCCAGCAGCTCTTCGACGACGCCACGGTCGAGTTGCTACGGATCGACGCGATCGAGCAGGCCGGCGATCTGCTCCGAACCACGGTGCGCGTGGACCACGACGACGCCGACACCGAGTACCTCTCCTTGCTGGTGGGTGTGGACGCCGACGACCGGATCACCACGCTGCTGGTGCAGCCCGGGCTCGGGCCCGAGGGCGATCGCCCCAGCACGTGGGCCGAGCTCGACGACGCGCTCGACGCCCTGCCGGGCGAGCTCGCGTGCGCCGCGTACGAGCTGGTCGGCGAGCCGAGCGACATCCGGCTCGCGCCGGTCTGGGAGCGCCGGCCCGATCGGCGCCTCGCGCTGGGCTCGGCGTTCAAGCTCTGGGTGCTCGGCGCGGTCGCCGAGGACGTCGCCCGCGGGGAGCGGGCCTGGGACTCCAAGGTCACCGTGCGTGACGACCAAAAGAGCCTGCCGGGCGGGCAAATGCAGCTCGAGCCCGACGGGACCGAGCTCGATCTGAGGCACGTCGCGACGGAGATGATCCGCATCAGCGATAACACCGCGACCGACCACCTCATCCGCCTCGTCGGCCGCGAGGAGGTCGAGGCCTTCATGTCCAAGACGGGCGTGGACGACGAGCGCAACACGCCGTTCCTGACGACGAAGGAGATGTTCCAGGTCAAGCTCGGTGGCGACATGGCGCTCCGAGACCGCTTCGCCGAGGGCGGCGTGGATGAGAAGCGAGCCCTCGTTGCGCCCGACGGCGCGATCACCGCGCGCACGCCCTCCATGATGCTCGCCTCGGCCTGGCTGAAGCCGATCCACATCGACACGGTCGAGTGGTTCGCCTCCCCGCGCGAGCTGGCGCGCGTCATGGCCACGCTGCGCACGATGGAGCACGCCCACCCGACCGGCGAGGGCATCGGGCATGCGCTTCGACAGAATCCTGGCATGCCGTTCGACCAGGAGACATGGCCCGTCATCGGCTTCAAGGGCGGCTCCGAGCCGGGCGTGCTCAACCTCACCTGGCAACTCCAGCGCGACGACGGGCGATGGTTCTGCCTCACCTTCGGATGGAACGACACTAACGAGCCCGTGGACATGGGCAGGCTCATGCCCCTGACGCTCGCGGCCGCCCAGGTGCTGGGCGCGTGGGACCGCGACTGAGCGCATCGCGATCGAACGGTCGATACCCACCCGGTGCCCCGCCGACCGCGCCATCACCGCACCCCCACGCACTCGCGCGCTTCGGCCACCACTCCGGCCCGGCCCGTGCCGTTGTTTCCCATTGACGCGGGCTGGCTGCTGCTCATCCCCGGCCTCGCGCTGCTCGCGCTCACGGCGCTGGCGCCGGCATGGGTGGATCTGGTCGACGCCCGGCACGCCCGCGACCGGGTGCTCGCTCGCGAGGCGTGGCAGCAGGAGCGCCAGGAGCGCACACGCACACTGCTCGCGGCGATCGAGGCCCGCGATCTCGCGGTCATGGCGCGTCTCGCGGCCGTCCAGCGCAACACCCTGCCCGACGGGCGGGCCACGCTGCCCGGGCTCGAGCCCGAGCGCCTCCCAAACGCCGATCTGAGCGCCTGGATCACCCCCCCGCCGATCGTGGAGCCGGCTCGCGGCGCGCTCCACCCCGTGGTCGCGACGTTCGCGAGCTTCGGCGCACGGCTCTGGCTCATCGCGCTCGGCGGCATGCTTGTGGTCGCCGGTCTGATCGGATGGATCCGTCCCGCGCCGCGACCGACCACCGCATTCGCCGCGCCCCCGACCCGCGCCGCTGGCTAGCGTTCCCTCGTGAGCGATCCCGGCCCAGCCACCCCCAACCCCACCCCCAACCCCACCCCCACTCCCACCCCAAGCCCCTTGCCCGATCCGAGCCTGCACTACCGCCGACGCCATCGCCTGTGTCACGATCGCGAGTTCCAGGCGGTGTACGCGGCCAAGGCGCGCAAGTCGGCCGGGCCGCTGGTGGTGTTCATGCGTCCCAACGGGTTGCCCGAGCCACGGCTAGGGCTGGCGGTGGGCCGGCGCGTGGGCCCGGCGCATGTACGGGTCCGGCTCAAGCGGCTCATCCGCGAGGCGTTCCGGCTCACGCAGCACGAGCTTCCGGTGTGGCCCGGCGATGGCGGGCGGTACGACGTGGTCGTCTCCATTCGTCCGCACGGCGGGCGCGACGGGGTGCGCCCCCTCGAGCAATACCGGCGGCGCCTGCATGAGAGCGTTGAGCACCTGCACAGCGTCTGGACCCGCCGAGCCCCCAAGGACTCGGACCATGCCTGAGCCGGGCCGGCTGGCGCGATGGGCGGCGTGGCCGATGATGGCCTCGGTCTGGGGGTATCGGATCACGCTCAGCCCGCTCTTGGGCGGGCAATGCCGCTTCGAGCCGACATGCAGCCGATACGCGCTGGCCGCGCTGCGCGACCACGGCGCGTGGCACGGCGCCCGGCTCACGCTCATCCGCCTCTCCAAGTGCCACCCCTTGCACCGCGGGGGCTACGACCCCTCGCCCCCGCCCGGCGAGCCGCCCGTGCCGTTTCGTACACTCGACGTCGAAGAGGGCGTGGAATCGGATTCCGGGCCGCCGGAAGAGGGAAAGGACGTCGCCAGCCCATGAGCCGACTGCCGGCGGCCGAACGACGCGAGCAGCTCCTGGACGCCGCGCTCGAGCAATTCGCCGAGCACGGCTACGCCCGCGCGACCACCGCGCAGCTCGCCAAGGCCGCGGGCGTGACCGAGCCGATCATCTACCGCCACTTCAAGAGCAAGCGCGACCTGTTTGTGGCGCTCATCGAGCGCACCGGCAAGCGCACGCTCGAGCAGTGGTCGGGCGATCTGGCGACCGCGACCGATCCCGCCGAGCGGCTCAAGCGCCTCATCGGCGACAACCCCATGGTCAGCGGCGACGGACGCAAGGCCTACCGCGTCTTTCTCCAGGCGATCACCGAGGTCAACGACGAGTCGATCCAGGCGGCGCTCGAGGCGCACATCAAGCAGGCGCGGGCGTTCATCCAGCATGAGCTGGAGGCCGCCCAGAGCGCCAGCCAGGTCACGCACCGGTTCAGCGCCGAGCTGCTTGCCAAGCTGCTGGTGCACCTCGGCATGGGCTACGGCGTGCTCACCGCGATGCAGGTGCCCCAGCACGGCGAGGACGACGACGGACGCCACGTGCAGGAGATCATCGCCCGCGTGCTCGTGGGACGCCGCGGACGCAGCGAGGGCGAGAGCCCCGCCTGACGCGTATCGTCACGCGATCGGGGGACGCGTGCCGCAACCCAACCAGCCACCTCGCGTCGTGATTGTCGGCGGCGGTTTCGCCGGCCTCGCCGCGGCTCGCGCGCTCCGCAAGGCCCGCGCCGAGGTCGCGCTGGTCGACAAGAAGAACCACCACCTCTTCCAGCCGCTGCTCTACCAGGTCGCGACCGCGGCGCTCTCGCCCGGCACCATCGCCGCGCCGCTGCGCAAGATCCTCGAGCGACAGCAAAACACCAGCGTCTACATGGGCGAGGTGCACGCGGTCGACCTCGACGCCCAACAGGTCGAGATCGGACCGGACCGCATGCGCTACGCGTACGACTACCTCGTGCTCGCGGCCGGCGCTCGAACGAACTACTTCGGGCACGACGACTGGGAACGCCACGCGCCGGGGCTCAAGACAGTCGACGACGCGATCGATATCCGACGACGCTTTTTGCTCGCCTTCGAGCAGGCCGAGTTTGAGGACGACGACGAGGCGAGGCGCGCTGCCCTGACGTTCGTGCTGGTGGGCGCGGGGCCCACGGGCGTGGAGATGGCCGGAGCGCTCGCCGAGATCTCGCGCACCACACTGCAGAAGTCCTTCAAGCACTTCAACTCCGCCCACGCCCGTGTCGTGCTGCTCGACGCGGGCGACCGGGTGCTTGAGGCGTTCGATCCCGAGCTCTCGGCCCGTGCGCAGCGCGATCTCGAGCGTCTCGGCGTCGAGGTGCGCCTCGGCTGCCGCGTCGAGGAGGTGCTCGACGGCGGCGTGTGTTATCGGCACGACGACACGCTCGAGACGATCCACGCGAACAACGTCGTCTGGGCCGCGGGCGTCGCCGCGGCTCCGATCGCCGAGACGCTGGGCGTCGAGCGCCGCGACGACGGTCGCGTTGAGGTCGGCGAGGACCTCTCGCTGCCTGGGCGCCCGGAGGTCTTCGTGGTGGGCGACATCGCGGCGATCCCCGACGGCGCCGGGGGCTGGACACCC